>JASHQM010000096.1 GCA_030039165.1 Candidatus Sulfotelmatobacter sp.
TAGTCTCTGGAGACTTGTGACTACTTGAGATACTCTTTTCTCACCTCATCCGGGACCTTCGGTTCCGGCGGAAAATCCTGCGAGAAGCCCTTGAACAATGGCGTCGTCACCTCGGAGCGCTTGGCGCCATCGTGCACTGCGATCATGTGCGGATGGCCTGCGCGATAACCTTCCCACAACGAGACACCTGCATAAGCGCCATCTTTACGCAGGATGTAATACGTCATGTCGACAAAGCGCAGCTTATTCATATCGCCGCTGTAGATGCGGCCGACGCGCTTCAGCGCGTCCATGCCGGCCTCGTGCGGGCTCATGCCATGCCGCATGTTCTCTATGATCGTATGCGCGCCCGCGATTTTGATGTTCTCCTCGCCGCTGCCGGTCGCTCCGGCAGAGCCGACGTCCTGATCGGTGTAGCAGCCCGCGCCGATAATCGGCGAATCACCGCAGCGGCCGGGCAGCTTGTACGCCAACCCGCTGGTTGTCGTGCAACCGGAGATTTCTCCCTTTCCGTTCAGCGCCGAGCAGTGAATCGTCCCGGTTGGCGGGAACAGCACTTTGTGGATCGCATCTGCGCGATCTTCCGGCGCAATGCCCAATGCGGCCGCATGTTCTTCCAGTCCCCGATAACGCTCCTGCCACAGCTCCGATTGCGGTTTGGCTTTTTCCGGCGGCTGCGGTGCATCTGAAGGAGGCTGCCAATGCGGATCGGCCAGTCCTGGTCCCCACCAATCGCTGTTCGAGTGATACTCCTTCCATAGCAGCCAGATCTTGCGCGAGTGGTCGGTGAGCAGGTTCTCGCGCGGGAAGCCTACAGCAACGGCGAAGCGCTCGGCGCCTTCGCCCACAAGCATGACGTGACCAGTGTGGTCGAACACGGCCTTTGACACCAGCGATACGTTCTTTATGTTGCGCACAGCGCCGACTGATCCGGCACGGCGCGTTGGTCCGTGCATGCAACAAGCATCGAGCTCGACCACGCCTTCTTCGTTGGGCAATCCGCCGAGACCGACGCTGGTGTCGTTAGGGTCGTTCTCCGGTCCCTGCACCACACGCAAGGCAGCATCGAGCGTGTCTCCACCGCTCTTGAGAAAGGCGAAAGCGTCGTCGAGATAGTTGAATCCGTTGTGCGCACAGATGATGATCGGCCGTTTGTATGAGCCAGACTGCGCGTCGTCATTCTGTGCAACTTCGGCGGGATGCTCGACCAGATACTCCGAGGCTGATTCGCCCTGAGCGCGAAGTCCAGCTCCCGCAGCGAGGGTTCCCAGAAAGGACGTCCTGACAAAATCACGGCGGGAAAATGACATGAATCCTCCTGCGTTTGGACCGAAAGCGCGAGGATATCACGTAAACTCTGTCATCCGGAGCGGGAGGAGGGCGATTTGTTGGAAATGGGCACGCCCCGTCTGCCCCATTTTTCTTCGGCAAGGATGCCGCCGCGAGCTTACCGCTCTCTCTATCGCGGCCAGCTCGGAAGGCGGTGCATGAGGCGGAATAACGGTTCCCTTCGATCGCGCTCAGGGCGGGTTCTCGACAAGGAAAGGGATTCGCTATGCGAATCATTTTCCTTCGCTCAGAATGAAGCCCTTCATCCCCGCGCGGCGCTGCGATAGCGCCTGAGATCACGAGCGGAGGGTTCAGCTGAAGCGGACTTCACCGGCCATGGCTTGACATTGGCTTCGGTGCGGAAACGGAGAAGAGCGGCAATGTTGCCGACGTGGTCGAACTCGGGATCGTCCTTGACGTAAAACAGTTCGATGTTGTGGCGGATGACCCAGGGCAAAACCGCTTCGCCCACATCCACGATCTTGCGGGTTTCGCGCCCGCAGGCGGGGCAAAAGTTGACGAGATGAGGGTCGAGATGCCCGCAGCCTGCGCACTCGACGGCCTCGCCGACATAGTTGTCGCCGATGAGCAGGGTCTGGATTTCTCCCATCTCAAGCGCGCGCAGGACGCGGCGCAACCCGGTTACGCCGCGACCGCCGCCCTTGGCCTGATTAATGGCCTCGCGAACAGCTTCTTCGCAGCGCTTCTTCTTGGAGTCGCAGAAGATGCGCTCGGCCTGCGCGCGAATTTCTTGGTTGCTGGCGTGTGCGACCTCGGCATTAAAGCGGCCCAGCAGTTTCTGGGCAACATAAGAATGCAGCCGTTGTGAGAATTGCGGCCAGTGCGTATCCTGGCAGCCGAGAATCCATTTTTCAAAGATTCCTTTTTCCAATCCCTCCTTCAGCGCTTCGGCCACGTTCTTGAAATGCTCGCGGGTCTCATCGGCGGCGCGGCGCTCGGCGTGGCCGCCATCGTAACCGCGGAAACCATCGCTGCGGCCACGGCGCGAAAGCGGATGGAAAAAGTCTTCACGCTCGGTCAGTTCGCCGAGGCGCAGGTCAAATAGGCGCGCGCGGTGCCGATCGACGAGAACGATGCCGAGGTGAGGAAAAGCGCCGAGGAGTTGTGCCAGGGGCTTGAGTTGGAAGTGGCGGTTGATATGAAGCTGGGTTCTTCGGAGTTGCGGGGGAAGGTCGTATTCACGCCAGAAGCCTTGTGCCGCGCAGGCGAAGACTCCTTTGGCGTGGGCGCCGTTGGTGCGCAACTCCTGAGAAAGGTGCAGGATGCGGTCGAGATCAGTGCGGGCGGAGTCGAGTGTGACTTTGTCTGCCTCACCGGGTTTGACGTGCAGCTGGCGTGAAACCTCGCGTACCAGGTCTTTGGCGAAAATTGCGTCTTCTTTATGAGCTTTGTTACGAGGGGTTGTAGGCTGGAAGTAAAAGCTGAGAGCACAGGCACTGTAGTCTTCGAATTGGGCGAGTTCCTGAATTTGTTCTCGAGTAATCATCGAGTCCCTATTCCTTTTTTCTGAAATTGATTATGCGGTGCCGGTATTGGCAAGCCGCCCTTTGAATTGCCGGACGAGAGTGGGCGATTGACGCAAGTGAGAGCGCGCGGCAGAGATCGAGATAGAGACGCGTTCGGGGGAGACGCCGGTGATGGCGGAAATCTCATCGATTCCGAAGCCTTCGATGGCGTGCAGAATGAAAGCCTCGCGATGGCCGGAAGGAACGTCACGCAAAGCGTTGCCGATGAGGCGCATCATTTCGTCGGTGCCGACGATCTGCTCCGGGGTAGAAATGCGGCCATCGGGAATGATGGTTTCTTCGGTGATTGCTTCGTCGGGCTGATGAAATTGCAGTTCGGCTTCGTCGCTGGCGCGGACGTTCTGCTTGCGGGCGGATTCTTCCAAGGGAACCGCGCCACCGTTGGAGCCATCAGGACGGGAGAGTTCGTCGAGGGATTTCATGGCGAGATGATAGAGCCAGGGCTCGAGGGCAAGGCGTTCGGGTTTCTCCTGCGAGTCGCCAAGAGCGGCGGCGATGCACTCGTCGATGACCTCTTCTTTGCTGATCGAGTCAGGCTCGATCATGTCCGAGGTTTCGCGGAAGTAGATTTCGCGTTCGACAAAACGCTCCAGGCGGGCGAGGTTGGCGTTCACATAGGAACGAACATCTTCCGAAGAAACCGTGGGTGGAAAGACCGCGGCCACGGTTTGCTCGAAGGGAACGGAGGTTTGGCGGCGCCGAAAGACTTCCCGTTGGCGGCGTGGCCACTTGTGCGTGGAGCGCAGCAGATCTTTGTGCTTGCCAACTTGCTGGAGCAGGTCCTCGAAGGCTGCCTTGATCGCAGCCTGCGCCGTGGGGGCCTTTTCCTGCACGGCCATCTGCCCGGAAGGCAAACGAAGGTTAAGCGAAACACTGGTACCCTCGCGGGCGGAAACCTCCTCGAGCGCGCCCTTCAGGTGAATTAATTCCGGGCGAAATACCTGCAGGCGTTTGCGCAATTTTTCGATCTGATGCTGAATGTCTTTCTCGACGGCGGGAGTTTTATGCAGGCGGTAGCTGATGTGGACGTTCATGAGCACCTCGAGCTGGCCAAACGAAGCGGCGCTTACCAGTGCTTACTTTTTCTAAGAAAATTGTACACCCGGTGGGAAGTGGAAAAAGTGGAATTGCAGCTCGGGTGAATCGCCGATTGCACTCATAGGACAGTTTTGGGAATGAGACGTGTGACCATGCCGGGGCTCAGTCTCGTGGGCGATGAATAAAATCAGTCTTAACGAAAAAAACCCGCGGAAAGAGTGGTTGAATCCGCCACGGGTTCGGGGCATCGACTGATTTATTTGTAATACATTTCTCCGCTGGTTATCATTCGTGGACTATGCCGTATAAGAGTTTGCTTCTGATGGTGTTTCTTAGCGCTTTGGTTAACGCGCAGGAGCCTCGCTCCAAAGAGGTTGAGGCTGTCTACCCCGAGGCGCATGAGCTTTACGTGGAGATTCATCAGAATCCTGAGTTGTCGGGACACGAAACACAGACAGCGGCGAAGCTGGCTGCGCAGCTGCGAGGTTTGGGCTATGACGTGACGGAGCACGTCGGCGGGACAGGGATTGTAGCAACTCTGAAGAATGGTGCCGGAGCGACGGTAATGTTGCGAACGGAGCTGGATGCGTTGCCAGTGGAAGAGAAAACCGGACTGGCTTACGCGAGCAAGGTTCATGCCAAAGATGATGCGGGGCATGAGGTTCCAGTGATGCACGCGTGCGGACACGATCTGCACATGGCGTCGCTTTTCGCCACG
>JASHQM010000097.1 GCA_030039165.1 Candidatus Sulfotelmatobacter sp.
AAATCCAAGCGCTGATTGATCAGCACATACCGGATTTCATGGTCCTCGCCCGCTACATGCAAGTTCTCTCTAACGATTTCGTCAATCGCTATCCGCAGCGCATCATCAATATTCATCACGGTCTGTTGCCGGCGTTCATGGGCGCAAGACCGTACCATCGAGCCTATGAGCGCGGCGTCAAGCTAATCGGCGCAACCAGCCACTACGTCACTGAGGCGCTCGATGATGGCCCGATCATCGAGCAGGATGTCGCCCGCGTCTCGCACCGCGACACCGTCGAAGATATGATCCGCAAGGGCCGGGATCTTGAAAAAGTCGTCCTCTCGCGCGCCGTGCGCTGGCATACCGAGAACCGGATTCTTCTTTACGGAAACAAGACCGTGGTGTTTTGACAAAATTCCTCCCTTCACCAAAAGCAGGTTCCTCACCTGCGCTTCGCGGGTTCGTGACATCGTTCTTGGGCGGCGCGGAAGTACATGCACTTTCGGCGAGCGTCCAGCCGTCGACCAGCCAGCCCCGCACCGGTAGTAACTTGCGGCTGAGGTGACTTTCGAATTTACTTAGACGGAAGTGAAGAATTCCCTCAGCGATGGGGAGAATATCGCTTTGCGGGAGCGATTTTTGGGCGAAGACCTGAGATTCGAGCTGGCCATCCTGGCGACCGTCCAGGGCTTCTATCAGAAACTGTTGTGCGACTCGCTGGGCGGCGATGTGCCGATTCCGAGCGGGCTCGATGAGGCGTCGCTGCGTCAGTCGGACAGCGACCTGCCGCAGACTCTCTCGCAAATGTACCGTTGGCTGCACCTGCTCGACCTGGCGATTACACCGGCCATGCTACGGCAGGCGCTAACCCCGGACACCGATCCCGAGGTGGCGGAGGCTCTGCTGCGTTATTTTGTGCGCCGGCGCGAGCCCAGCAACATAAACCGAGATAAAACCGATCTGGTGACGACATTTCTTTATCGCCATCCGCGCGTTCCCGGGCAATGGGAACAGCACGGCTATGGACTCGACGGCGCGCTGCCGCTCTCTCCATTCGAAATCGCGCTCATCGAGATTCTGGCCGATACCGACGTTCCTTCGCTTCCCGAGGCACACGTGCAATTGCTGCGCAACTTCGATCCCCTACGGGAAGAATTCTCGCGTTATCGCGATTTCAACGCGCTCATGGATTCCGGAATAGTTGCGCGCGTGCGTGAGATCAAGAGGTGGCTGGATGCTTCCTTCTATCATCCGGGCGTGCTGGCTACGGTTGCCGCTCATAATGCGGCTTTTGGAGCACGCTTTGACCAACTGTTCAGCCGGGCGCTAGGGGAGATCAAACAGTTTGCGCAGGCGCTGGAGGAAATGGGCGGCAGTATTCTCAGCACGGTCGACGGTGTGGAAGTGACGGTCGAGCATGTCGCGGCTATCGAGCAAAAGGAAATACTCAGCGCCGATTACGGCAATGCTTTGGAGAAATTCCGCCGCGTTTCGCGGCTGAAGAAAGAGCTCGACCGCCGGCCGCCGATTCGCAAGTCGCTGCTTGCCCCCGCGGCCCGGCACAAGACGGGCGCTTCCAGCGGAGCCGCAGCTGCCGCCAAACCGGCGCGCGTGGCGACGAAATCGGCTGCACCTCAATCCTTTCAGCCGCCCGTGATTACAGCGCAGCAAATTTCGGCGGAAGAAGGCAAAATGCGGCGGGTGGAGGAATCAATTCGGGTTTTTGTGCGCGTGGCCGACGCCAAGTATCGCCAGATAGTGCCGATGCGCTATTTCAACCTGATGCTGTCTGCGCCCGAGGCCGACGCCTACGCCGCCACGTTTCTCGAAGAAAAGAGCGAGCGCGCCGAAGTGGCGCGCACGCTGATCCACCTGGTTTCGTGCATTGCTCGAGTCAACACCGAGCTTGAAGAACTTAAACGCAGCCAGAGCATGTCGTCGCTTTGGAAGCTCCACGCCGATGCCCTGGTCGTGCTGCTCGATATGGCCGGCTCAGCGCGCGAAGCAGCAGAAGCGGTCGCCAAAACGGCCGAAAAGACCGACGCCAACTCAGCGAAGGCTGTTCGTGAAACCATACAGAAGCTGCGCAGCCGCTGCGACCTGGCGGTGAAGGCGCTGGCGCATCCGGGAAACTAGACAATTGCCTATGTCAGCGCATAGCACTCGGTTCAATTAATATCGAACTGCTCCTGATGGAGTGCCGGATCGCTCTTCACGATGATGGTGCGCTTGGTCAGCTCTTCCATTTCGTTCAACAGACGTCCGTTGTTCGCCTTCAGTTCTTTGGCCACGTCGGGGTGCACGCGCAGCATCACGTCTTCGTGCTCGAGATGCCGGGCGATCTTGCGCATCTCGACGTAGATTTCGTTGCACACGGTGGTTACCGATTTCACGTAGCCGGTTGACTGGCAATATGGACATGGCGCGCCAATCGTGCGCTCGAGTGATTGTTTTACCCGCTTGCGGGTGATCGCAACCAATCCGAAATCGTTGAACTGGAGAACCTTCGACGGAGCCCGGTCGTGGCGCAATTCCTCTTCCAGAGCTTGCATGACGCGCTGACGGTTGCGGCGTTCATCCATGTCGATGAAGTCGATGATGATGATGCCGCCCAAATCGCGTAGCCGAACCTGGCGGACGATTTCTTTGACCGCATCAATGTTGGTTTTGACGATGGTATCTTCCAGCCGCGCTGTCTTGCCTACGTACTTGCCGGTGTTAATGTCGATCGCAACCAGCGCCTCGGTCTGGTTGATGACAATGTAGCCACCGCTCTTGAGCCAGACTTTGGACTTCAACGCCTTGTTCATTTCTTCGGCCAGGCCGAATTGTTCGAACAAGGGAGTCTCTTTGGTATAGAGCTTTACGCGCTTCACCAGTCCCGGCTGGAAGCGGTTGAAGAAGCGGAGAATCCGCTCGTACTCCTGCTCGCTATCGACCCAGATGACGGAAAAATCCGAAGTGACCTGATCGCGCAACACACGCTCCACGACATTGAGATCGTGGTAGATCAAGGCGGGCGGTTTCGAGTTTTCAGCCCGGGTCCTGATGTCGTTCCACAGATTCTTAAGGAATCCGATATCGGCGCGAAGTTCCTCCTCGCTGGCATTCTGCGCGGCGGTTCGAACAATGAATCCGCCGTGGCCATTATCGCGCTCGCTCATGACGATGCGTTTTAGGCGCTGGCGCTCTTCGTCGGATGCGATCTTGCGGGAGACGCCGGTGTGGTTGACCGTGGGCATGTAGACCAGGAAGCGGCCGGGTAATGCGATGTGGCTGGTGATGCGAGCGCCCTTTTTCCCGATTGGCTCTTTGGCAATCTGAACCAGTATCTCCTGGCCCTCTTTGAGCAGATCGCTGATTTTGGGAACGTCCTGCGACTGGCGGCGCGGAAAGCGGCGGCCACCGCGGCGTCCGCTGCGGCGTTCGTAGGCAGGACGGCGGGCGCGCTGGGTGTAGCCGGCTGTGCCGGAGGAGGCGCGAACTTCCGCCCGCGCATCGACTGTGCCGTTGCCGCGAGCCTCGGCGTCGAGCATGGCTTCAGCTTCGGCCTGCGCCTCTTCGAGTTCTAAATCTTCGTCCTCCTCGATTTCGGCCGCCCCGGCCTCAGCCGACGCGGAAACTCCCGCTTCGGCCAAAGAGTTCATGTGAATCTCGTCCACGGTTTCGCGCACGTCGGAAATATCGCGGGACAGCCCCATTGGCTGGCCGGCCTCCTGGCTCTCTTCTTCGAATTCATCGAAGCTATCGTCCTGTAACTCCTCCTGAGAAACTGATTCTGCCTCATCCTCTTCGATAGTCTCTTCTTCCAGTGTTCCGGGGGCGGCGAAAGCAGGAGCCCCCAACGGTGACGGCCGATCGCTATGCTCGGGAACCGGAGTTACCAGATCCTCCTCTTCTTCGACAAATTCCTCTTCTTCCGTACCGGAAATCGGAGACTGAGAGAGGAATTCCTGGTTCCAGCGGGCTGAGGTCGTTGCAGAAGAAATGTCATTGGCGGACGCCGCTGCGACGCGCATTTGCTTCGCCTCGGGTTGGTCCGCAGCTTGCTCCCGGGATTGTTCTTGCTGGGTAGGACTAAGGCCTGCCGCTTCCGCGCCGGCGAACATCGGCTCGTCGTCTGGGAATGCCGCTGTCACGGGCGCCGCCGCGTCCAATGCCGACTGCCCTTGGGTCGTTTCCCGTAGAGACGGCTCCTGCGCCGCGCGGACGGAGGTCAGGCCACGATACTTGGAGATCGATTCGCCGGGAAGCAGTATAGGCTCATACGCCGAAGGTGGACCGGCCTGCCGGCTGTGAGAATATTCCTGCGGACGATAAGCGACCGCCTTGGAGTTTTCGCTGCCCGGCCGGCCCAAGCGCTCCCGACCATCGTGACGTCCGCCACGGCGGCGACGGCGGCCGCGCCAGCCGCGATCGCGATCCTGTTGGTTTACGGAACCAGGGGATGGCGCCGCTCCGCCTACTTCCGGGGGCTCGCTGGAGAGTTCAGATTCCAACATGGCAGTGGAACCGTTCCCGCTGGAAGGCTCAAATAGCTCGCCGTTCGATTGTGGCCGGGAAGATGTCGGCTCCTGTTCCGCGTGCGGACGCATGTCCTGCACCGCGCGGTTCGCAGGCACGGATTCGCTCAGGTCTTCGTCGTGCTCTTCCAGGTCCATGAAATCGGAGACATAAAGGAAGGCATCGCGTTCAAGCCCGATATCGACAAAGGCGGATTGCATTCCGGGAAGCACGCGAGTGACACGGCCTTTATAGATGGAGCCGGCGAGGGTATATTCGTTTTCGCGCTCGAGGTAGATTTCCGCGAGCAGATCGTCTTCCACCAGCCCTACTTTGGTTTCGTGAGGAGTGGAGGAAACAAACAACTCTTTGTTCATGGGTACTCCGGTCCCGCACCGCTTTTGTAAGAAAAGGGGCGGGATTCACCAGGGCGAAGCGAAGAAAGGAACGGGAGGATAGAGCGTAGCGACGCGCATCCCAAACAGTGGCCAGGTTGGGCCGGAGATACTAGTTCCCGGTCGAATCCGCTGCACAAGCTTGAGAATCCTTTGCACTTTATCGCTATGGCCGCCGGGTTGTGACCGCGCTTCCTTATGAAAATCAGCAGACCGATTTCCGTCGGGGGGCCGTTCCCTGCCAGCAGCGTGATTGCGTCAATCCTGCCCGGCCTTCGACTGCTGCGTTAGCCGGTGAAATGCCCTCTTTACGCGAGGGCGATCGATATTTTTGGGCTGCGCGGCGTGGCGCAGCAATGCGTTACCCTGAACGTCTTCCGCTTCCGGAATCTTCGCTGACCCCAGAATCATAAAGCTGACAGCAATAAGCTTGACTGTTGCCGGAATCTCTTCCGAAGCCGGCTAATTCACGAAGCGGCGCATTCGGACATTCATCACCATCCCCAGCGCCAGGAACATGAATAACACGGAAGACCCGCCATAACTCATGAGCGGCAGGGGTATTCCTGTGACCGGCATAAAGCCGACCACCATGCCGACGTTGACGAGGATGTGGAAGCTAAGCACAGCCACCACGCCCATGACCACGAACGTGCCCGCCCGGTCAGGAGCGGTTTGCGCGTTCTGGGTCAAACGCATCAGCACTATGAAGTATAACAGCAGTACGCCCAAAGCGCCGACGAATCCGTGCTCCTCAGAAAAAGCGGCGAAGATGAAGTCGGTTTGGGGCACAGGCAGGAAAGCGCCGTGTGTTTGCGAGCCTTTCCCGCCCCAAAGACCCCCTGAACCCACCGCGATCTTGGATTGCTCAACTTGATACCCCGCCCCCTGAGGATCGAGAGTGGGGTCAATAAAGCTGGTGAGGCGCTGTTTCTGATACGACTTCAGAACGTGCACGCGGGGGGCAAAGAAAACTGCGCCGATGCCAAATGTCGCTAGCAGAATCACCAGCATTCCCTGCTTCCACTGCATGCCGCCGAGGAAAACACCCATGATGGCTATAGGGACATAGGTCAGGGCAGTTCCGAGATCAGGCTGGGCAAGGACCATTAGCATGGGAACGCCGACGATGGCCCCGGCTTTGACAAAGTCGGGCCAGGAGAGTTCCTGATGGCGCAGGTCAGCGAAATACTTGGCCACTGCCAGAATCAGAATCAGCTTGACCCATTCGGAGGGCTGGAAGTGGTTTCCACCGGGCATTTTGACCCAGCGGCGCGCTCCGAGATATTTCTGGCCGAAGATAAGAACCGCCATCAGCGATCCGATGGACGCGATATAGAACCAGTGAATCCGGTCCAGCAGAACCTGATAGTTCACCAGGCTCATGATGAACATCATGCCTACTCCAGCCGCGACCCAGTACAACTGCTTGATATGTGAGCCGGCGAACTTGGTATGCATGGTGGCGCTGCGGATCTCCATGATGCCGAGTCCGCAGATCATTAGCACGAACACCAGCAGCAACCAGTCAAAATCGCGAAATGAAACATAGCGTGACATTGAAGATCGGTTCCCAGTTGTCAGTTATGAGTTCTCAGTTACTGGCGCTGGTATCGCGGTCTACGGCAAACCCGGCGCTGCCATCAAAGTGGCAGGCGTTTTCCGCGGAATATCCACGAAGAAATGGCCGCCATTAAGCTTTTGCTCGTCGCCGTCCGGATTGGTCGAAGTCCAGACCGCGCCGATTTCAGCTTTTCCTGAATTGTTCGCCATCTTCTGCGGCTGGCGGCGCTGTTTTTCCACGTATGCCTGAACGACTTTCGACACAACGTGCGCGGCTTCGGATCCGTGCTCGCCCTCTTCGAAAAGAGCGCAAACCACAATCTCCGGATTGCGGCGTGGCTCCACCCCCACAAACCAGCCGTTGTCTTTGTACTTGGCCTTTTCGCTGGCGCTCATCTTCGACTTCAGCATGTTGCTCACCGTCTGAGCGCTGCCGGTCTTGCCGGCTAAATCCACGCCCTTGATCGCCGATGCGCCAGCCGTTCCTACGGGACTGACCACCTGCGCCATAGCATCAGTAATGATTTCCCAGTTTTTGGGATCGATGGGAATGTTCACTTCATCGGGGACATTCGATGCCGGAACGATTCCGGGCGGCAAATCGGTAGGATTGGTCACGTGCGGCCGTACCATCCTTCCGCCGCTGGCAATAGCGGCGAAGGCCCGAGCCATCTGAATCGGGGTAGCAGCTATGGCTCCCTGGCCGATGCTCACAGAAATGGTCTCTCCGGCGAACCACTTCTGCTTGAAGTTCTTGAGCTTCCACTCTTCCGAAGGCATGACGCCGCTGACTTCCTGGGGGAGATCGATGCCGGTTTTTTGCCCCATACCAAGAGCGATGGCCCATTTCGCGATGCGATCAATACCGAGCTTTTCGCCGAGCGTATAAAAGAAGACGTCGCAAGACTGATAAATTCCTTTCACGATGTCAACCGGGCCGTGGGTCTGGTGCCGAGCGGCAATCCAGCATTTGAAGTAGCGCCCGTAGAAGATTCCGCCGCCATTGCAGACAACATGGAGGTCCTGAGCGACCCCTTCCTGCAGGCCGGCAGTGGCCATGATGATCTTGAAGGTCGAGCCGGGGGCCAGCTGCGCCTGAATCGCCTTATTCATCAAAGGATGGTTCTCGTCCGTAACCAGTTTGTTCCACTGGTCGCGCGAGACGCGGACCGCAAAATCGTTGGGATCAAAGGTCGGACGGCTGACCATGGCGAGAATCTCGCCAGTACGCGGATCCATTGCAACCACAGCCCCGTTCTTACCTTCTAGGGCTTCTTCGGCAGCGATCTGGAGATCGATGTCGAGCGTCAGCTTCAGCTGCTTTCCGGCAACAGCATCGGTTTCGCCGAGCAGGCCTACTTCCCGCCCATGGCTGTTAACCACTTCTTGCCGCGCACCGTTCTTGCCCATAAGCAAGGTATTGTACTCGCGCTCGACACCGGAAATGCCGACGACATCCCCCGGACTGTAGAGCTCGAATTGCGGCTGGTTGAGCATGTCTTCGGTGACTTCGCCGACATAGCCGACGACGTGCGCCATGAAGCCATTGCGGGGATAGAGGCGGCGATGGGCCACGATGGTATCGAGTTCTGGCAGTTCGTTACGATGGGCGTCGATGAAAGCAAGTTCATCGGGAGTGATGTCTTCCTTCAGGAAGATCGGCTGGTATTGCGGCACGGAAGCGAAGCGGCGAATGCGGGCGCGCACTTCATTCGGATCGAGGTGCAATCCCTGAGCGATCAGGCCGGCATCGGCGTCGAGGTCGTGGGCGGTATCACGGAGGAGGAGGGCCGAAAACGATGGATAGTTATCCACGATGACGCGGCCTTCACGATCGAGAATTTTGCCGCGCGGGGCGAGAATGGGAACGTTGCGAATGCGGTTCTTTTCAGCCAGCGAGGAATACAAGTCGCTCTGCATGATCTGGAGACGCCACAATCCGTATGCCAGGACCAGAAAAATGGCGAGAATTGCATACTGCGCCGCCGTCAGGCGGAATGCCGATACTTTTTCGTCACGACCGAACATCGGTTGTCAGTTCTCAGTTGCCAGTTCCCAGTTGTCAGCCCAGTTCACGGCATCACCCGGATCGGGTGACCGATTGAAGGGATTCTGAGATGAGGCGGTTAGTAGCATTGTAATTCCCAGAGTATGGGGGCGATACACTGAATGACGAAAACGAAAGTCATGGCCCGACCAACTCGCTCTGCCAAACTGGCAAGTGGAACCCGGCAACTGGCAACTGGTTCATGCTCTCTGCTTGAAGCGATCCAAGGCGAAATAGAGCGCCATGCCCACGATTCCATTCGCCAGGCCGGCGAGGATGTCGTGGCGCCAACTCCAATTCATGTTCAGGTTCACCATTCCACGGGCCACGGTGAAAAACACCGCCTGATGCACCAGATAAAAACCCAACGTCACCAGCAGGCGCGAACCCGCGTTCTCCACATCAAGCTTGGAACCTAACGATGAGGCTCCGTATCCCACCACGGTTTTTGCGATCCCGTAGATCCCTATTGGGTAGGGGCCAAGCATATCCTGAAGCAGGCCAATCGCCGCGCCCGTGAGCAATCCGGAAATCGGATTTCGACGCGCCATGGCAAAAAAGATCGTAATCAAAAGCGGGAAATCGAAAATCGAGAAAAATGGAAGCTGCCGCGGCACGAACGCCTGAAAAAATATAGCCACCAAGGGCACGCCGATGGTCACCGGAACGCTGAACCGGTAGACTTCGATCTGCTCGCCCGATGTGTAGGTGATGGGCACGCTAGTGGGGTTCGTCTGTGGCAGCAGACGGTGGGACGGGCTGCGACGCCGGCGGTTTGACTGCAGCCGCTGGAGTCGCGGCCGCAGACCTGGGAGAGGTCAGAGTATTAGCGCCGCTGGGCGCACCGGCAACTGAACTGGCGGGCTTCGACGGCAATGATGCGTTGCTTGCGGGTGCGGAATTGGTAGACACAGCTTTCCGCGCGTTTGCATTGGCGGCAATCTTGTTCGCCGTCGGCAGCGCGGGAGTGCCCTCCGCGGTAGGTTGCACCTTCGTTGAGGCGGCATTCATTGGAGGCGCGCTTTTTACCGCGGTGCCTGCGACCGCTTGGGTAGCAGCCGCGGGTGGCTTATCAGGAACCGATGGCAAGCGCTGCGCCAGAATATCGGCGGCGCGCATACGCGCCCCAGTGTCTTCCACGGCGGGTTGGCGCTGTTGCTTTTCAGTCACTACCAGAACTTCTTCCACGCGGCTCAAGTCAGCCGCCGATTTCACCTTAATGCTGAGGAACATCTCTCTTCCCGGCTTTACCGATGACACGGTACCCACGGGCAATCCCTTGGGAAAGATCTGGTCGCCGCCGCTGCTGACCACAACCTGTCCGGGGGCGACAGCCTCGTCACTCATGACCCGTTCGAGCATCAGTTCGCCATTGGGAGTTCCGCGCAACACTCCCTGCAGGCGCGATTTTTCCAGAAGCACACCTACTCCGCTGCTCTGATCGTTAATCATCAAGACTTGCGCGGTTGCGGGGTACACGTGCAACACTTTGCCGACAACGCCTCCGGCGGTGATCACCGCCATATCCGGTGCCAGCCCGTCATTCGATCCTTTATCGATATAAATGCAGCGCGAGAGATCGCTGCCGCAGGAGCCGATCACTTGTGCGGGCACGGTTCTTGCGATGTACTGCTCTTTGAACGCCAGCAGGGATTGCAAGCGGTGTGCCTGTGCGGCATCTTCATTCAGCCGGACCTGCTCCAGCCGCATCTGGTCGATCTCTTGTTTGAGTTCGCGGTTTTCGGCGCGCACGCCACGCAGATAAACATAGTTGCGCCAAAGATCGCCGGTGCTGTTCTGGACCCACATCAGGCCGTGCTCGAAGGGAGTGATTGCATCCACTGCCCAGACACGAATCAAGCGGGTTTCCTGGGCATCGGAGCTGCGCTTGACCTGCACCGCCAAGCCGAGCAACTGAAGAAACAGTACACCTACGAGGATGATCAGGTTGCGGTAGCGGCCGAGGACGGTTTCCATAATCTCAGGAGTCAGGGGCCAGCATTCAGTTGATCGCTAGGGTTTTGCTGGCCACCGGCCTCTGGCCCCTGACCTCTGCTTTCTTACTCGATCGAAATCTTCCTCAGAAGCTTGAAGTCACTAAGCATCTTGCCGGTACCCAGCACTACACTGCACAGCGGATCGTCGGCAATCGAAACTGGCAGGCCAGTTTCTTCGCGAATGCGCTTATCTAAATTCTTCAGCAGCGCGCCGCCGCCGGTAAGCACGATGCCGCGATCGCTGATGTCGGCGGAAAGTTCCGGCGGTGTGCGCTCCAGCGCCACGCGAATCGCGTTCATGATTGTCGAAACGCATTCACTCAACGCCTCGCGAATCTCGCCGTCATCCACCGTAATTGTTTTGGGCACGCCCTCGATCAGATTGCGGCCCTTGATTTCCATGGTCATCGGCTTATCGAGCTGGTGGGCCGAGCCAATCTCCATTTTAATTTGTTCTGCCGTGCGCTCACCGATGAGCAGGTTATATTTGCGCTTCAGATAATTCATGATGGCTTCATCCATCTGATTACCCGCCATGCGGACGGAGCGCGAATAGACGATGCCGCTGAGAGAAATGACAGCAATATCTGTGGTGCCGCCGCCGATGTCGACCACCATATTGCCGCTGGGCTCGGTAATCGGCAGGCCGGCGCCGATGGCCGCCACCATGGCCTGCTCGACCAGGTGCACTTCGCTGGCTTTGGCGCGATATGCGGAGTCCATGACAGCGCGCTTTTCTACCTGCGTGATCTCGGAAGGCACTCCTATGACGATGCGAGGATGCACCAGCATCTTGCGGTTGTGTGCCTTCTGGATGAAGTAGTTCAGCATCTTCTCGGTGACTTTGAAATCCGCAATGACGCCATCTTTCATGGGCTTGATAGCGACGATGTTGCCGGGCGTCCGGCCCAGCATCTCTTTCGCCTCTTTGCCCACAGCCTCGACTTCGCCAGTGTTTTTGTTGATGGCGACGATCGATGGCTCATTCACCACGATTCCCTTGCCGCGGGCGTACACCAGCGTATTCGCCGTGCCCAAATCGATGGCCAGGTCACTGGAGAAGAGGCTGAACAGCGACCTTAGGTTGTGAGAGCGATTCGAATGAAATCCGTTGCTTGCCATAACGAGTTCTGCCTTAATTTGTGATTGCGCTATCCCGTCGTTGGTCGTTCGTCGTTAGTCGTTGGCTTTCTCGTTCGCCTTTGTTTTCAGCTTGGCCCTGTTCCCGCCTTTGACTTTGTGCTTCTGAGGCCAACGACAAACGACTGTCCTACTGAATAATGACCTTCTTCTGCTGCGTATTTACTCCGCCCTGCGCCGTCTGCGCCGTCACGGTGATAACCCCTTCGCCTGTGGGCAGCGGCGGCGTGAAATAGTGAAAGCTGCCGTCTGAACCTATCATCGGCACTTCGCGCCCGTTCACCATCACACGCGCCCCGACCTGGGTCTTTCCGGTTACTTCGATCACGTGTCCGTGTTGAATAAAAGGATCTAATTCCAGGTCGATGGCTTCTGCCTGCTTGCCTTTGGGAATGATGGTGAAGCGGTTTTTTTCGCTCTCGATCGACTCCGCCCCCGTCGAGTCGTACGACTGCACCATCCAG
Organism: Candidatus Sulfotelmatobacter sp.; assembly: GCA_030039165.1. GTDB lineage: Bacteria > Acidobacteriota > Terriglobia > Terriglobales > Acidobacteriaceae > Sulfotelmatobacter. The sequence goes on from JASHQM010000097.1 coordinate 12,092, forward strand.
TAGTACGCACCCTCGCCCAGGCTGGTGACCGTCACGTCCGCTGTGTTGATTCGCTTGTCCACCAGTGTAGACGAAAAGTAAGGATTACGCGAGATACGCAGGCGATACCCGACTGCGTTGGCCATGGGCGTCCAGGAGAATTCCACGTCTTTGGTGGCTTCCCCCGAGGTGAAAATCGGGGCCATGTTGGCGGGAGAAATGGGAGTAGGTGGGCCGATGCCCTTTTCCTTTTCCATGTGCGGCTGCGCGGCCTGGAAACTGACCTTTTCCCAGTTGGCCAACTGCACGGTTTCGCCGTTGCGCGTGACCTCGCCCGCGCCTTTCTTCATCAAGATTTCGTGCTGATCGGCTTTGGGATCGTTATGGACTTGAGCCGCCGATTCGGGAGCCAGCGAAGCGGTCGCTCCAGCCACGATGACCTGCGATTTCGACCCTTGGGAATACGTCGCAGTCGAAAGATCGACGGTTCCCGTGCTCACGGCGACAGCTACGTTCGTCTGCTGTTGATCATTGGCCGAGTTTTCCTGGATGACGATCAGCGAATCCTGTTTGACGGTGTAGCTGGTTCCGTCGTTGAAGACGACCTTCGCCATGCCCTCAGAGCCGGTCTGCACAACATCGCCCTTTTCGAGGGGAATGTTGTAGTCGGCGTTCATCCACGAGTTGCCATTGCCCTTCTTCACCTTTACCGTGCCATCGAGTGCAGTAAAGTGCGCCTGCTGCGCGGTGGTTGCGCCGCCGCCTACGGCTGGAGCCATGCCCGCAACCTTTTCGAGGGCGCGATTCGCGACGCTGCCTGCGGCTTTGAGGCTGCTTTCGGTGAACTGAGGAAAGGTGAACCGCACGGCGGCAAAAAACACTAAGGCGCCTGCCAGAATCATCAGCGCCACACTGCGGTACGTGACCGTAGTCCACGCAATGTGGATACCCGGTTTGCGAATCGGTTCAGACACGTGCGCCCGAAAATGTTACTCAAACCTTCTGAATATGCGGTAATTGCAACGTTACCACAAGGCCATTTGCGGGCTGAACAGGTAATCAGGAGGGAACGTTACCTTGGTTTTCGGCTCACCTCTGCATTTGCTGATCGAAGGGGGCATCCTGAAGCTCCGCCCCTTCCCCAGCGGGATGAACCTCGTGCGAATCCCCTTAGCTATGTTGATAAGAGCGGATCGTCACCTTCCCCCGGGATCTCTCGGCTTGACATCGCTTCCCGCCGTCATCAACAATTTCTCCGCACTCTGTGGTTTCCTAAGCACCGCCTCGCACGTCCATATCTCATGAGGTTTTACATGCTATTCATCGCACGCGTGGCCGCGTTAATCTGCCTGTCATTTATTCTAATTGGTATGCTCGCTGCTCAAAGCACCACGATTTCTCAGCCGACGGTCTGGGCACAAAAGCCGAATGCCGCCGCATGGGACAAGATTGAGGACGATCGCCTGGCCGCCGGCCGGAAGGCCATTGAGACACTGCTCGCCGTCAAGGGACCGCGAACAATCGCAAACACGCTTGTCCCGTACGACGAGGCAGTGCAGCAAAACAATTCAGCCGGATATTTCGCCATATTGATGCAGCAGGTCCATCCCGAGGCCGGGTTCCGCGATCACGCCACGGCGATGCTGACGAAGGTTACGGCGGCGCAAACTGCAATTGCGCTGAATCACGATGTCTACAACGCGCTCGCGGCGCTCGATCTCTCGAAGACCGACGCAGCCACGCGGTATTACGTGCAGCGGCAACTGCTTGAGTTCCGCCTCGCCGGCGTCGATAAAGACGAAACTACGCGCGCCCGGCTGAAAAAACTGAACGATCAAGCCACGGAAGAGCAGTCGATGTTCGATCGCAACATTTCAGACGGGCAGAAGGAGATTGAAGCCGATCCCTCCGAACTCGCCGGCCTGCCGCAGGATTACATCGATCGCCACAAACCTGACGCCAACGGCAAGGTTCACATCACAACGGATTATCCCGATGCGCTGCCGGTTTTGAATTTTGCCAAGAGCAACGATCTGCGCAAGCGCATGACGATCGCCTTCAATACGCGGGCATTTCCGAAGAATCTTGACGTGCTCACAAGCCTGCTGAAGGCGCGCTGCGAAATCGCCACGCTGCTCGGCTATGCCTCGTGGGCCGATTACAACGCGGCCGACAAGATGATCGCCAAGGGCCACAACATTGCCGAATTCATCCAGCAAGTGAAAGATGCTTCCCGGCCGCTGGCGCAGAAAGAATTCGAGATGCTGCTCGAAGAAAAAAAGAAAGCTGATCCCAATGCAACCGAAATCTGGGACTACGAGCGCAATTATCTTTCGGAGCTGGTTCGCCACACGAAGTACGATTTTGATTCGCAATCGGTGCGCCCTTATTTTCCCTTCATGCAGGTGAAGCAGGGAATTCTGGATGCCTCCGCCGATCTGTTTCGCGTTAGTTTTCAGCAGGAGCCGAACGTTCCTTCATGGGACCCCTCGGTAGAAACCTGGATGGTGCTCGACCGGGGCAAGCCAATCGGGCGCTTTTATCTCGATATGCATCCCCGGCCCGGGAAGTTCAGCCACGCTGAGATGGTTCCGGTGCTCGATGGCGTCCGCGGCAAGCAGTTGCCTGAAGCGATCCTCGTGTGCAATTTTCCTGCTCCGACCGCAACCGATCCCGGGCTGATGGATTATGGCGACGTGGAGACTTTCTTCCATGAGTTCGGGCATCTGATGCACCATATTCTCGGCGGGCAACAGGAGTGGGCCGGAATCAGCGGCATCAGCATGGAATCGGATTTCGTGGAAGCTCCATCGCAGATGCTGGAGGAATGGATTCGCAGCCCGCAGGTGCTGGCAAAATTCGCCAAGCACTACAAGACCGGCGAGCCGATTCCCGCCGAGTTGGTCGAGCGCATGAACCGGGCTTTCGCATTCGGGCGCGGGAACTGGGTCGATCGGCAGAACTCCTTGACGGCAATTTCGTACGATGTTTACCGGGCCAAACCGGACGACGTGAACTTAGACAAGGTCACATTCGATGACACGCGCGCCTACACGTTAATCACGCCGACCGCGGATACGCATTTCTGGGCGTCTTTCGGGCATCTCGGCGGCTACTCCTCCGCTTACTACACTTACCTTTGGGACAAAGTTATCGCCGAAGATTTCTTTCTCCAATTTGATCGCCGCAATCTACTTGCCGGCGATGCACCGATAAAGTACCGCCGGGTCGTGCTCGAACCGGGCGGCTCAGTGTCGGCGAATGATCTGGTCAAAAACTTCCTTGGCCGCCCAGCCAACATGGTCGCGCTGCAAAAGTGGATGGGGGAAGAGTTTGAGTCCACGCCCGGTGAAACCAAAGCCGCTGGACAGTGAATCCAACGGCAATTGCTAGACACGGCGTCCAAAGCTTGACCTGAATGGAACTCGGTGCTGAAGGAGATCCTTTGGCGTGCTGGTGAAGACGCGGGGCCTTCGGGATGACGCCGTCAGTCAAAAGGCTTTGCTCGACCGAGACGGGGTGTCGATGCCGCCTTGCCGCATCTTTCCTTGCCGCTGTAGCATCATTAGTGGGTCTTCATAAGGAGAAATCATGGCTACCGATACCCTCGCATCTCCCGCCACGCTTGGCTACAACCCCACGAAGGTTTTCAAGAACTTCATTGACGGCGAATGGGTGGAGGCCTCGACGGGAGAGACTTTTGAGAACCGCAATCCCGCCGATACGCGCGACCTGGTTGGCATTTTTCAGAAGTCGGCAAAAGCCGATGTAGATGCCGCTGTCGATGCAGCCAAGCATGCTTTCGCCCGGTGGAGGCTGGTTCCCGCTCCGCGCAGGGCGGAGATGGTTTTCCGTGCCGCCGAAATTCTGATCGAGCGCAAGGAAGAGCATGCCCGCGAGATGACGCGCGAGATGGGCAAGGTGCTGGCCGAAACTCGCGGCGATGTGCAGGAGGCCATTGACGCCGCTTACTACAACGCCGGCGAGGGCCGCCGCATGTTCGGCCCCACCGTTCCCTCCGAGATGCCCAACAAGTTTGCCATGGCGGTACGGCAACCGATCGGTGTGTGCGGCATGATCACACCGTGGAACTTCCCGATGGCGATTTCGTCGTGGAAGCTTCTACCCGCCGTAGTTTGTGGGAATACGTGCGTCATCAAGCCGGCGCAGGATACGCCGCTTTCGACGTTCAATCTGGTGCGTGCCTTCACCGATGCTGGTATTCCGAAAGGCGTGGTCAATACTGTCACCGGATTTGGCCCGGAAGTCGGAACGCCCCTGGCTGAGCATCCCGACGTGCGTGCGATTTCGCTGACGGGATCATCAGCTGTGGGCCGCATCATAGGTGGCATCGCGGCCAAGTCGTTCAAGCATTGCTCGCTCGAGTTGGGCGGCAAGAATCCGATGATCGTGCTCGATGACGCGAATCTCGATCTCGCCATTGACGGCGGCCTGTGGGGCGGATTCGGCACGACAGGCCAACGCTGCACGGCCACGAGCCGCATCATCGTGCAAAAAGGCGTGTATCGGGAATTTGTGGACCTCTACGTGGAGCGTGCGAAGAAGCTGAAAGTCGGCAATGGGCTGGACGAGACTACGGAAATGGGTCCGGCGATCAATGAAAGACAGCTTCAGACCGACCTCGGCTACGTCGAGATCGGCCAAAACGAAGGCGCGAAGCTGGTGTGCGGCGGGCACCGGCTCGATCACGGCGATTACAAGTATGGATTTTTCATGGAGCCGACGGTGTTCATCGACGTCGATCCGAAAATGCGCATCGCCCAGGAAGAAATTTTTGGGCCGGTCGTGTCGATCATTCCCTGCGACGGAATGGCAGACGCCATTGAAATCGCCAACGGCATCGAGTACGGCCTTTCCTCGGCAATCTACACCAAGGATGTGAACCGGGCGTTCACTGCGATTCGCGACCTATATGCCGGTATTACGTACATCAACGCGCCGACGATTGGAGCCGAGGTGCATCTGCCTTTCGGTGGGACGAAAGCCACAGGAAACGGCCATCGTGAAGGCGGGATCGGTGCACTTGATTTTTACACCGAATGGAAATCAGTATACGTCGACTATTCCGACAAGCTGCAAAAGGCACAAATCGATCGCGAGGACTAAGGATTGTCGAAAAGCCGATTAGGAACCCCCTAATAGAATCAGTCCAGAGTGTGCAATCTCGTGCACATGGGCTAATCCAAAAGATTTTTGTAACATTGTTGACCTCTGGGGTAGAATTTGTCCCTCCCCCGCCTGCGACGAGAGGCGCACTCGACGCCCTGCCGGGATGACCGTCGCTTCGTCGCAAAGTACACATCATACACGCCCAATCTTTGGAGGGGGCCCATGGGGAACAATGCAGAACGCAGTTTCCGCCGGCATTCGATGGGAGTCGTGTTGGCCTTGATTCTTGCGGCTACGTGTTATGCGCAGCATTCCACACTGACGACCCACGTTCCAGAGTCGGTAGCCTCTGGTTCTGCTCCATTGGTTGGTCATCTTCCAGGCACACAGCGCCTGAGCCTGGCGGTTTCTTTGCCTCTGAGGAATCAGGCTGAACTGGACGAGTTGCTGCAGCAGCTTTACGACCCGCAGAGTCCTAGTTTCCACCGATACCTCAGTGTGGGGGAATTCGCTGAACGATTCGGCCCGAGTGAGGCGGACTACAGGGCAATTGTGCAGTTTGCCAAGACCAGCAGCTTGACTGTCATTGACGAACCGGCGAACCGAATGGTCCTAGATGTAGAAGCGGACGCAGCCACGATCGAAAAGACGCTCCACGTCACCCTGGGCGTATATCAGCATCCGACTGAAAACCGTACTTTCTATGCACCCGACCGCGAACCAACTCTCGATCTCGATGTGGCAGTTTTGCACATCTCCGGTCTGGATGACTTTTCGCCGCCGCGGCCGAAATATGCCGAATCGGAAGCGCAATCAAAGACGGGCGGTTCCGGCCCCGGCGGATCTTTTCTGGGCAGCGATTTGCGCACGGCATACTACGGCTCGGGATCACTTGATGGAGCCGGGCAGTCCGTCGGGCTTTTCGAAGGGGCTGGATATGAGATCAGCGACATCGACAATTACTTCAACAATATTGATCAACCGCTCAATGTCCCCATCAAGGGCGTATCAGTCAACGGTGCCTCACTAAGCTGCCCTCCTTCGTCGTGCACTGATATCGAGCAATCGCTCGATATCGAGCAGGCCATTTCGATGGCGCCCGGATTAAGCTCTTTGCGTGTTTATGTGGGGAAGAACAACGTCTCGATCTTTAATCAGATGGCTGCGGATAACATTTCCAAGTCTCTAAGCTGCTCCTGGGGATGGACGGACAACGAGACGAGCCTCGATCCAATTTTTGAGGAGATGGCGGCGCAAGGCCAAACCGTGTTTGTGGCGACGGGCGATGATGGCGCCGATACTCCGGCCGATGTGGTGTGGCCCGCAGATGATCCCTGGGTTACCGCGGTCGGGGGTACCGTGCTCACCACTAAGGGTGCGGGAGGCCCCTGGAAATCGGAGACTGGCTGGCAAAACAGCGCAGGGATGCCTTCGCCCAATAACGTTCCGATCCCGAGCTACCAGCAACTCACGGGAGTGATTACGAAGACCAATCACGGTTCGACCACTTTACGCGATATTCCCGATGTCTCTTCAGAAGCGGATGCCGCCCAATATGTGTGCGCGATGGGCGAATGCAAAGACCAAGGCGGCGGAACCAGCTATGCGGCTCCGCTGTGGGCCGGTTTGATCGCCATGGTGAATGAGCAGGCGGCCGCGAATGGCCAGGCTGCGGTTGGTTTCATCAATCCTGCGCTCTACGCGATTGGGACGGGATCGAGCTATCACAGCGACTTCCACGATATCACCAGCGGAAACAACGGCGAGTACAAGGCAGTAGCGGGATACGATCTGGTGACGGGCTGGGGTAGTCCGCAGGGGGTGGATCTCATCGACGCGTTGGCGCCCTGAGCGAAGTGGAAGTGACCCCATAAACCCTATCCGCATTAAGTGCCCTGTCTTGAATTTCGCTAAGGAGTAGTACTCTGCGCACCTGGCGGTTAGAATTCCTTCATGCCGCTTACCCAAGCCCGCGAAATCACTGCCGCTGCTCGCCTTGAGAATGTCCGCTATGCCATTCGCGATTTGGCTTGCGTGGCTGACGAAGTCATCCGCCAGGGCCATAAGGTTCTGCCGCTGAATGTGGGCGATCCGCTCAACTTCGATTTTCAGACACCGCCTCACATTATTGAAGCTGCATACAAAGCTATGCGTGATGGTAAGAACGGGTACGCACCGTCGCCGGGCATCCCGGAAGCGCTCGAGGCGATTCGCCGCGAGGCGGCACGCAAGGGTATCACCAGCGTGCGGGATGTTTTTGTGACTTCCGGAGTGAGCGAGTCGGTCGATGTTTGTATTTCGGCGCTGGTGAATCCGGGCGAGGATATTCTGGCACCGAAGCCAGATTATCCGCTGTACTCGGCGGTGTTGTGTAAGTTGGGGATCGAGCTGAATACGTACGATTTAAACGAAGACGATGGCTGGCAGCCGGAACTGGCCAACATCGAAGGTAAGCTCACTCCACGCACACGCGCCATCGTACTGATAAATCCTAATAACCCCACTGGTTCGCTCTGTACGCGCGAGATGCTGGAACAGATCGCGGAATTGGCCCGCCGGCGTAATCTGGTCGTTTTTTCTGACGAAATCTACGACAAGCTGATTCTGGATGGTTCAGAGGAAAAACCCACGCCGCACATTGCGTTCGCGGCAGTTGCTCCGGACGTCCCTTGCATCACGTTCGGCGGCATGTCGAAGAATTATCTCGTTCCCGGATGGCGCATAGGATGGGGCATAGCATCAGGCGACGCGGCCGCGGTCAAGCCTTACGTCGAAGGTATTCACCGATTGCTGCGTGCGCGTTTGTGCGCTAACCATCCTGAGCAGTATGCGATCAAGCCGGCGCTGGAAGGACCGCAGGATCATTTAATCGAAGTGCGGCGGAAGCTGCGCTCGCGCCGCGATCTCACACAGAAATGGTGCGAGTCCACTCCGCGTATCAGCTGTGTGGAGCCGCGTGGAGCGTTCTATGCCTTCCCGCGCATTGACATTCCTGAGAGCGACGAAGTTTTCGTGAAGGAGCTGATCCGACAAAAGCACGTTATGGTTGTGCACGGATCAGGTTTCGGGCAGAAGCCGGGAACGCAGCATTTTCGGATTGTGTTCTTGGCGGATGAGAAGACGCTGACGAGGGCTTATGCTGGGATTGCGGAATTTATCAGGGAACGGTTTGGGCAGTAGTTGGGCTGGTGCATCGCAACTCCTTGCTTAATGACCATGGCATAATGACCATGATCGCGAGCCTCGAGTGAAAACTAAAACCATCCCCGCCGGAGCCTTTGAAGCTCGATGCCTCGCCATCATGGATGAAGTTCAGGCCAAGCGCCAATCCGTAGTCATCACCAAGCGCGGCAAGCCCGTGGCAAAGCTCGTACCGGTTGAGAAAAAGCGAGATGACATATTTGGCTTCCTCAAAGGCAAGATCAAAGTCACTGGCGATGTTGTGGCTCCCGCATTCACCCCTGAAGAGTGGGCGATCTTTATAGATCCTGCTCGACACGCACGTGGTCGTCTGGCTGGCATCTGGCGACTCACGGCTTTCGCGTAAGGCACAAAGGAAGATCCAAGAAGCCCGCCAGGGCGTTCGAGGACTGGCTGTCTCTGACTTCACGCTGTTCGAGTTGAGCCAACTGGTAACAGCTGTCCATCTTCCTCTTTCTCTGCGAATCTGTTTAAATCAAATCCAGAACAACGCTACATAGCTGTTCTCATCACCGTGGTCGATATTCATTCCCACATTCTTCCGGAAGTGGACGACGGCTCGAAGTCGTGGGAGATTTCTGTCGCCATGTGCCGCATGGCGGCGGCTGATGGCATCACACATCAGGTCGCCACACCTCACGCCAACGATACCTATCACTACGACCGCGCATACCTGCAGGGACTGGTTGATCACTTGCAGGCGCTGATCGGGTCCGCACTCACGATCAGCCTAGGTTGCGACTTCCACCTTTCTTATGACAATTTGCAGGACGTGTTGGCCAATCCTGCGCGCTACGCGATCGCTGGTACGCAATACATGTTGGTGGAACTGAGTAATTACAGCGTGCCCCAACAGATTACGGATTGCTTCACGCAGCTCGGGGATCGTGGGATTACGGCGATCATTACGCATCCGGAGCGCAACCCGATTCTGCGCGAGAGCATGCAACGCGTAGTCGAGTGGGCCGAACAAGGCTGCGTGATTCAAGTAACCGGCTCTGCCCTGACCGGGTCCTGGGGCGAACGCGCACGTCGGGCCGCGCAGTGGCTGCTGGAACACGATGCAGTCCACGTGCTAGCCACTGATGCGCACGACACCGAGAAACGCGTTCCTGTGCTGTCGAGTGCTCGCGATGCAGCCACGGAGATCTATGGTGAAGATGTGGCCAACGCACTCGTGGAGGCCAACCCGCGGGCGATCATCGAATCAAAGCCTCTGCCTTATTTTCCGCGGCCTGTGATGAGTGGGTATCGGAAGAGTTCGGGCTAGAACACACCGTAGTCAGCGGGTGGCATCCATTGCTGAGGCGCACACAAGGGTTCGATTCATCTCAAAAGCCGGCCTTGAACTCACTGCGGACTTGATGGATCGCGCGCGGGCACGGAACCTGGCTGCGGTTGAGATGCGGGGGCCTTGCCAGCGGCAGGAGCGCCGCCATCGGGTACCTGACCGCCATTTTGTGAAGGGAGCGACGCCGATGCAGGAGACAACGACGGGGTGTGTGGAGTTTCCAGCCCAGACGTCATTGCGCTGTCGGGATTGAGCAGGTGATCGTGACTTGGGCCGAGGCCAAGGGTGATCAGAGCGCGCGAATCGGGAACAGTCTTCGATTGCCAGCCGTGATCGGCCTGGTAGCGACGCATCGCGTCCTCACTAGCCTGGTTCCAGATACCGCTTGCTGTTCCGCTGAGATAGTGCTCACGGATCAGAGCCTGCTGGATTTCCTGGGCACGCTCGGAATCGATTTTACGCTGACCGCGGGCCTTCGTTCGCTTCTTGCCGTTCTTCCGCGAAGCTACCAGCTTCGCCCTGCTGGTGCGAGGCGTTTTCTTTTGCCCGGTAGCCATCGAGGCCGGTTTCGAACTCGTGGCCGTGCTCCGACGAGACGCACTACGTGCTGACCCTGAGGTTGTGGAAGATTTTGTTGCCTTTGATGGCTTCTGTTCAGGCGATGCTTTCGCGGTGGGTTTTGTCGTGCGCTTGGCTGTGCTCGGATGAGCGGAAGATGGGGTGGCGATACTTTGCGTGCCGGAAGCTGAATCCTGCGCCACCGCCGTGCCCGAGGTAACCCAAGCACAAACCAGCGCCAGGGTGCAAAGCGCACCCAACCATTGCCACAATTTCGTGCGAATCCCCACTGGCAACCTTCCAAGAAAGCGCTCTGCCAAAGCGCAGGCACGCGCCTGCACAATAGCAAACCCCAACCGGAACCGGCACCGCAATCATCCTTCATTGAAGGAGGCGATGCCAACTCTCGTTGGGGTTAGCAATAGTTACGGAAGTGTACCGGCCATGAAGATGGTTCCATCTTGTTGCGTCGAACCGCGCGGCCGGACCAGGAAAACCACATCCTGGCCACTCTTCAGGTTCGCTTCCACCTTGGCCAAATCCTCTTCGCTATTTACGGGCTGCTTGTTGATCTCGAGGATCACATCTCCGCGGTTGAGGTTAACATCCTCGCCGAAGGAACCGGGTTTTACGTCTTGCACGATAACACCCTTAGCTGCCGGCATATTCAGCCGATCAGCCATTTCAGGCGTCAACTTGCGAACGCTGATGCCAAACTTGCTTTGTTTGGGAGTGCTGCCTTCCTCACCATTGTCTTCTTCGCCCAGGCGCGAGGCGAACAGCTTGGCACGATCGTCGACGGTGACCGTCGCATGCTCCTGCTTACCATTGCGGATGAAACCGATGTCGACCTTGGAACCGGGCTTGCGCGAGGCGATATCGGCGACCAATTCCGACCCCTTGGTCACTTTTTGACCCTCGATGCTGGTGATAGTGTCCCCGATTTTTAATCCCGCCTGATCGGCCGGACTGCCTGGCACTACGCTGGAGACGGTAACGCCGGTCCCTGAGCCATAAATGCGCGCGATCGCAGGATTTTCCACCGAGTCGAACATGATGCCAATAGAGCCGCGCGCCACGCGGTGCTCTGGCCCGATGAGCTGGTTGTAAACCTGTACGACGGTATTCGATGGCAGTGAGAAACCCACCCCGGCGTAAGCGTTGGTTTCGCTCAAGATGGCCGTGTTGATGCCGATGACCTCGCCATTCATGTTCACGAGCGGCCCGCCGGAGTTGCCCGGGTTGATGGCCGCGTCCGTCTGAATAAAACTCTGGAACTGCCGGCCGGGGACAATATCACGGCCTTTGGCAGAAACAATGCCGGCGGTCACGGTTCCAACCTGGCCGAAGGGACTGCCAATCGCCAACACCCAGTCGCCTACTTCCATGCCGTCGGAGTTACCCATCTTGGCGGCGGGAAGCGAGCGGTCTAGATCGATTTTGATGACAGCTAAGTCCGTCTCCTGATCCTCGCCAATGACTTTGGCGTCGTGTTGTATGCCCGGAGGGTCATCCTGCAAGCGCACGCGAATGCGGTCGGCTTTTTCAACAACGTGACGGTTGGTGACGATGTAACCCTTGGAGTCGACAATCACTCCCGAACCCAGAGAACGCTCGCGAATCGGGCCGTTATCAGGCCCGAAGGGCGACATCTGGCTTCCACCGGGGCCACCGAAAAAGCGGTTGAAGAAGTCATCCATGCCGCCACCGCCGTTGTCATTATCTTCGTCATCGTTGTTTTGACCTTTGCGATGATGAAAACCCTTGATGGTCGACTCGGTGTTGATATTAACCACGCTCGGTCCGAGTTCCTTGGCGATGCGCGAAAACGCATTCGAAAGTTGCTGCGGCGCTGGCACAGTCAGCGGGGTGGCATCCGACGACTTCTGACCTTCCTTGCCCTTTACCCCAAAAGAAATCACAGTGCCAATGAGAATACCGACGGCCAGTGTTGCCGCGATGCTGAACGAATACACCCATCCATGCGCCTTCAGGCGCATCCAAACTCCTTGCAAATCCATATACTAGCTTCCCTCCGAACTGCAACCCTTTTGATTATACGCGCTTAGAAGGCCCCCGGACTCACACCCGACTGGCTCCGGCGGGACACAGCTGCACGCGGTTTAGTGGTTAGACGCGCGAACCATGCGTTTCGTTTAATGAGTAGCGAGTAGATAATTATAAGCAACAGCGATAATACAAACCCCGCCCCCGACGCGGAGTTGCTTGCACCTTTCAGAGCACGCGCAACAGGAACAACTATTTCAGCTTGTATACCGTTTTTCCGCCGACGACCGTTCTTAACACTTTTGTGGCCAGTACTTCTTCCGGCGAAGATGCGGTTATATCGCGGTCAAGCACGATGAAATCCGCAAGCATTCCCGCGACCAGCTTACCCTTCTCTTTTTCCTCGAATTCGGCGAAGGCAGAGCCGGTGGTGTAAGCGGCAATAGCCTGATCCATTGTGAGCTTCTGGCTGGGGAAAAATTCCTGGTTGCCGTCTTCGCTTTTGCGGGTAATCGCAGCGTATAGCCCGCGAAAAGGATTGACCGGCTCGACCGGGTAATCCGTACCGAACGCAAGTCGCACACCTCCATTGAGGAACGCCGCCCATGTGTAACTATCCGCTACACGCTTTGGGCCGAGGCGCTGTTCGACCCAGCGCATGTCGGTGAGCAAGTGACTGGGCTGCATCGAGGCGATGACTTTCAATTCCTTGAAGCGCGCAATCTGCCCGGGCGCGAGAACTTGCGCGTGTTCGACGCGCAGGCGAAAGTCGACTCCGCCATCAGGAGCTTTGACCTTCGCAGCCTTTGCCCCTTTCTCCGCTTCGGCGAAAGCGTCCAGTGCCATTTGCACTGCCCTGTCGCCGATAGCATGGAAGCCAAGCTGGAAGCCAGCCAGCACGCGCTCTTTGGCCATCTCGTTCAGCTTGGAGGCATCGTATCGCAGCAATCCATAATTGCCAGGATCATCCGAGTAGGGCTCCATCAGCGCAGCGGTGTGACCGCCGAGCGATCCATCCATAAACGCCTTCGCCATGCCGGTGTGCAGCATGAGATCTGATCGCGGATGCGAATCGCGCTTTTTTTTCAACTCCTCGATCGAGTCAGTGAAAGGCAGCCATTCGGAGATGCGCGCCGTCAGCTTTCCTTCTTTTTCCAGTCCTTCATAGATCTGGAAGTTCTGCCAGTTGGGTGAATAATCCTGCGCCGAGGTCACGCCATGCTCGGCCAGATCGGCCAAGGCAGCCTCGATGGCAAGCACCATTTGATCTCGAGAGAGTTCTGGAATCACGGCACGCACGGCCTGCTGCGCGGTATCGCGCAAAATGCCTGTAGGCTCGCCGTTTTCCTTGCGGTCGATCTTGCCGCCCTGTGGATCATGGCTGTCGATGGTGATACTGGCCAGTTGGAGAGCGCGCGTATTCGCCACGGCGAGATGACCGTCAACGCGATCGAGAAAGACAGGATGCCCGGCTGAAACCTGGTCGACATCCCAACGGCTAGGCAACTCTTTCACTGGCCATAAGGTTTCATCCCATCCGCCACCGAGAATCCATTCGCCCGGTTGAGCGGTTTGAACCTTGGCCAGAATTCGATTGCGGAACTCTTCGATAGACTTCACGCCGACCAAATTCACTTTCAGCTTTTGCAACCCGGCATCGGCGAGGTGAAGGTGGGCGTCGTTGAATCCGGGCATGACGAAATGTCCCCCGAGATCGACCACCTGGGTCTGCGGGCCTCTTAATTTGCGGATCTCCGCATCCTTGCCGACAGATTGAATGCGATCACCGCGGACGGCAATGGCTTCTTCGCGCAGTACGGAATTGAACTGCGAAGACGCAGGAACTCCGGTGTAGACCTCGGCATTGGTAAAGATGATGTCGGCTTTGGGCGGCGCAGCCGATGTAATTGCCTCCGTTTGTGCTTGCAGGAACAACTGGCCTGCGATGAGGCTTGCGATTACGGCAAAACCAAGAATCCTGAGGATCATTCTCCGGTTCCTGCCAATGCGAGCAAGGTCAGCAGAATGCGCTTCAGGCCCAACTCCCGGCCGTTGCTGTCGAACCACTCCTGCAAAGTATGCGCGCCTCCACCCATGCCCCCACCGCCGATGGCAATGGCTTCGAGACCTAAGGACATCGGGATATTCGCGTCTGTCGAGGCTCGCTGCACCTGCGCGGCATTGTCAAGGTGCGCATCCACGGCGCGAATCACATGCAGAATCCTCGCGTTTGTCACGAGTTCGCCCGCCGGGCGGTTGCCAATCGCGACCACCTCGCAGCTTACGCCAGGCCGGCGCTGCGTGGGCGATCTCAATTCGGCGGCCATGGTTTCATCTTCCACGGCCCGGTTCAGCGCCAGGCGCAGCATTTGCTCGAGCCGCTCCATCTCAGCCATCGAGGTTGAGCGAATATCCACTTTCATGCTGGCTGATTCGGGAATTGAATTGACTGATGTGCCGCCGCGAATTACGCCGATATTAAAGGTCGTCTTCGGCGCTGCCGGCACTGGCGTTGCCGCGAAAACATCGATGGCACGCGACAGAATCACAATGGGATTGGGAGCTCCGAAATCGCTCCACGAATGCCCACCCGGGCCGCGGACGATGACTTCGAATCTCCGGCTTCCTAACGCTTCGGCCACGATAGTATCCGTGCCTGCACCATCCAGCACGACGCTGTAAGCGATGGAATCTTTCCATCGTGGCGTGGAAAAAATGTGCCGCATGCCGCGCAAGTCCCCCTCACCCTCTTCACCCACGTTGCCAATAAAAACCAGCGGAAGGCCGTGACGAAGGCGCAGTGCGGTAACCAGCGAGGCTATGGCAAGCATGGCTGTGACACCTGCGCCATTGTCCGATACTCCCGGCCCGTACAAGCGCGCTGCATTTTGCCGAATGTTCAACGGAGTGTTGGCGGGAAACACCGTGTCGATGTGCGCGCTTAGGGAAACGGCGCGGCGTCCACGACCAGTTGCGGCATTCGGTTGCACAAGAGATGAAGCGCTGGATTTCCCCATGTTCGAGCGAGGTTCCGTGGCAATGGACTCACCATGCACACCTAGGACGTTGCCCACGTCGTCGATGCGGACATCCTCCAGCCCGATCGCGCGAAAACGTTCCGCAAGCCAGGCTGCCCGGGCTGACTCCGCGAATGGGGGCGCGGGAATTCGCGCCATTTCCATCTGCCATTGCGTGAACTGCGCTTCGTGGGCGGCCAGCCAGTTGAACCCCGCCCGTAGTTCCGCAGTTGCCGCCAAACGCGCTACTTCCTGTTGCACCGCAGGCGCAATCTCTGGCAAGTCGTGACGTGCGGGAGCGGGACTCATGGAAGTTCTGCCCAGTTTACAACGCCGAAGGAAGCGATGGACATGAGCAAAGATTGAAGACCGGAGTTAGAAACCAGCCTTCAATTCCAAACGTAGGGGCAATGCGAAGAAACCCATATTGAAACGCGGCGCTATGGACCAGTCGTGAATCGCGGCTGCGAGGTTGCGAATCCGCGTGAGATCCCTCGCCCCGCCGGTGAAAACGCGGGGCTCGGGATGACGCCCCGAAAGTGTAGCGCATCCTCGAAACGGAGCCCAGCGGCTGCTTATCGAGTCCGAGATTCGTCGCCCCGCCTCGTCTCGGCCTCGGCCAGCCACCCGCGCCGCAGCCGATCAGCGGGAACGTTTGAGAGATATGGTTTTATGTCCAGAATCGGCGTTCCATCGAGCATATCAACGCCACGCACACGCAGGCTGACGCCCTCGCGCTGCAGCAGTTCCACGACTGTCAACCCGATCGGATTGGGACGCCGCGGAGACCGGGTGGCAAACACGCCATGCGGACGATTGTCGGAGGGTGGCGTACCGAGCAACTCGAAATCTCGAGAGCGATCGAACTCCCAGAGCACGATGAGGTGGGAAAAGCCTTCGATATCAGTCAGGCCCGGCGCAAATTCGGGAAGAATTCTCAAAACACCCTCGGCTTCGTGTTTCGCGCCCAAGCCCTTGGGGACCTCGCTCGTGTCTTTGAAAGGACTGCTGACTAAGCCGATGGGGTGAGAGGTAAACATGGACTCTTAATCCGAACCTAAGCGAGCCGTCTTTCTGTCAATCCTGCTCTGGCTTCCACTCCGGCGACCAACTTCTTCGTCGCCGGCACTGCAATCCCGTGCCGCTGTGAGCCTCGTAAAACTGGGCCAGCAATCGCATCAAGTTCGGGCGGGTTGTGGCGGGCAACATCTTTCTGCATCGAGCTGCGCATGCTCCCCGGCATACCGGCCACTCCGGAGAGCACCTTGTCGGCGCTAACTCTTGCCCCTTCAGCGATGGCGACGGCGCAGGTTTCGCGAACGCAGGCTTCTGCCAGGCTGCGCGACTGTAGATCAGCAAGAATTTCTCCCACGGTTTTGTCCGCAGCGGTCGTGCTCAATGCAAAGGGCGCCAAGAATACCAGCTTGCCCCACAGTAACGTAGGCTCGTCGTCGATGAAGCGGCAGGTGAAACCGATTTTCTGAAGTTGGTCGAAGGTGTTTTCGAGCAGGCTGCGACCCGCGGAAGAAACATTGAGAAATGCGAAAGGCGTGTGGTGAACGAATCGGCCTGGGCTGACGCGTTCAAATTCGCCCGCGATTGTGCCTGGGATCACGCGCTGCGCGCCGAATCTTGAGCGTAAGAGCGCCACGTGGTCGATCCCGTTGAGCAGCGGGACGATCGCCCATATTGACTCTGGATGCTTAATCGCGGCGAGTGCCGCGTCAAGTTGAGTCGCCTTTACGCTGATCCACAAGACATCGGCGGGAGGCACTTCGGCAGCGACGGCAACGTTCGCATCAAACTTGCCAAAAGGGCTTTCAAGGTGAATAGTCTTCGGGTATTGGGCCAGGGATTCGGGGCGAACGACAATCGTGACTGCCGCTCCCGAATGCGCGAGACAGGCGCCGAGCACACCACCGACGCCCCCAGGGCCGAGGATGGCATGTCGAAGTGGTTGGGAATTGTTCTCAGGCATCGAGACTTTGATTCGCCACGGGTCAGTTTTGCTTCATGGTCGCCGACAGGCACTCGACGACTTCGGCGTCGCTCAAAGTGTGATCGCTCGCCTTCGCGCGCTGATAAATGCGTTCGACCAACTCTTCGTTCGCGGGAATGCCGCGCCGTTCCAACCAGAACAGTACGTTGGACTTGCCGCTCATCGGCCCGATGTCGATAACCTGCTCAAGCCCGAAAACGTGGGAAGGCACACCAGAGTAAACCGTATTGGCCAGGACCACGTCGTTCTTGTGATATGCCTTGATGATTGCGGCGGCATGAACTCCGGTGGCGGTACGAAATGCATCGTCGCCGACGACCGGGTAATTTGCGGGAATGGGCACGCCGGTGGCGCGCGAAACCGCAACACAATACTGCTTGAGCTTTGTCAGGTCCTGCTGATCCCAGGGTGCGATACCCATTAATTTCAAGTTGACCAGCATCTGATCGATTTGCGCGTTGCCCACGCGCTCGCCAAGGCCGATGGCGCATGCGTGCACACAATTCGCGCCGCCGATTATTGCCGCCATGGAATTGGCGATGGCAAGTCCCCGATCACTGTGGCCGTGCCAGTCGACGCGAATGTTCTCGCCAGAGGGCCTCACAATTTCCTGCATCACAAAACGAACCAGCGCCAGAGCTCCCATAGGTGTGGCGTGGCCTGCAGTGTCGCAAATCACGATGGCGCGCGCACCGCAATTGATTGCGGTCGAATAGAGGCGCTTTACAGTTTCGGGATCGCAGCGGCTGGTGTCTTCGGTAACGTACATCACGTTGAGGCCGAGTGAAACTGCATATTTGACTGCCTTCTCCGTGGTCCGCAAGAGAAAATCGTCGGTCCAGCCCTCAGTGAAACGGCGAATTGGACTTGAGCCGATAAACGTAGCGGCCTCGATCGGCAGACCGGTTTTCTGCACAATCTCGGCAATCGGACGAATATCGTTTTCGTGAGTGCGGGCCGCACAGTTGGCCTTGATTTTCAATTTGTGCGTGGCGATCTCGTTGGCCAAAGCAGTCACGTGCTCGACCGCACGCAGACCAGCGCCGGGCAGGCCGAGGTCAAGCGAGTCGATGCCTAGGGCATCCATGAGATGAAGAATTTCGATTTTTTCAGCAATGGAAGGGTCTCGCACGGAGGGCGATTGCAAGCCATCTCGCAGGCTCTCATCATTGAGCAGCACGGGGCCCGGGGGTTTCAATCCCGGCGGAAGGTTCCTATTCCAGTCGTAGATGAGGTCGGAGGTGTCCATGAAGAAGCTTCCAGCTCTGACGAACCTGCGGCGGCGCCCGAAGAGAACTCGCATCAACGATAGTGCAACCGGCCATCCGCCACGATCTAAGAGCTTTTATCTTTCGGCGGCAGCGTCAACCCAAACACAGACTTCAATCCCTGACCGGCGACATTTACCTTCACGTCGCCGGGATTCGGCAGGTACAGCGTCTGGCAATACTCGCAGCGATAGACTTCGGCGTCGGGTCCCCAAGCCTTTTCCGCGTCGCCGCACTCGCGTTCAAGGACATCGGCGCTATAAAACCAGCGCTTCAAGTGGCCGCCGCAGGCTTTGCCTTTCTCGTCTTTCTCATTGCAGGCCCGCTGCCCGTGTTTCTTGATCTTTACTTTATGATGAGGAAGCTGCGCAGGCGTTTGTGCGCCCGTAGTAGTGCTGATTTCGCCGGTCGCCAAAGGACTTACCCTCTTCGCGGCGCTCGCGCCGCCGGATTCGACTTACGAACGTAATTGTACTCGATGTGGAAAAGCGCGGCTAAAGCCGAGGATGTCGTATGCTACAGATATCCCTGCATCGCGGCTTTCGGCTCTTCGATGGGTCAACTATGAGTGGCAATCCGTTACTTGCGAAAAAGCTCCTGCTCCGCGCATTCGTGCTGGTTTCGGGACTGCTTATGGTCAGTGCGGCCGCTGCACAGTCCTCAAAGAAGACCAATGACCCTCGCGAGGAACAGGCCAGCTCTCCGCTGGCTATTCAACGCGAATTGGTAGAGATTGAGACGGGATTTTTCGAGGCCTGGAGAACCAACGATCTTGCCTATTTTCGCGAGCACATGGCCGATAACGGGGTCTTCTGGGGTGAAGACGGCACATTTTCACGCGATCAGCAACTGGCCGCGCTACAAGCCGACGCGAAACACTGCACCGTGCAGGGGTACGGACTTTCCGATTTCGGCGCTCTTCCGCTTACCTCCGGCGCGTACCTGATTACTTACAAGGCTCAGCAGTACGCCACCTGCGACGGACAAAGGCTCCCTGTCCATATGAACGGAAGCTCGATTTACGTCCTCAAAGCCGGACGGTGGCAAGCTATTTATCGCGCCGAGGTGCGGCCAAAGAATGAAAGTTAACTTCAGAACTCCCTCTTCGGGGCGGTCTGGTCTGCGCCTACCCGTCCAATAACAATCTCAGCTTTGAAAAAATTTTCCGCTTTTATCGGCTCACCCGCCAGTCGCCGCAGAATCGCCATCTGTCCGATGTGCGAGAGAGCATCGGCAATAGGCCCCTGAAAAAGGTTCTCCATGGGAGCTTGTACTGGGTCGCTGGAGGCAAGGTAGTCATCAAAGTTTTTCAGCGAGGCGAAGAAACGCTCGACCTCTTTTTCCCACGGCAACGGTTTGGAGTCATGCCACTCGCGTTTTCCATTGGCCATCGACAGTCCCCAATCCATCAGGTCACCGATGTGGGCAAGGACTTGTCCAGGTGTGCGCACGCCTTCGTCGGCATGAAACATGGAAAATCCATCGGGTGCGTCGCGAACCACCTTGCCGCCACGATACGCAATCGTAGCCAGCATGTGACGCAACAATTCGCGCTTGGGATCGGAATCAGAGGGATTGCTCATGAAGGTCTCCAGTTCTCAGGCCTCGGCGGCAACGTCTTAGATCCTCTTGTTGCACACGACTCCAGCTGCACGCAGGGCCCCTGCCAGCCGTTCGCCCCAACCGCGCGCGAACTGTGAGTCGATGAAGCCTTCCATCTGCCGCGTGAACCTGGCGCCATAACCATACCACCAGACTTTTTTCATCGCCGGCATCAGGTCGGTGTCGACATATTTCAGGCGCACCATCTCGTTCAACCCGCAGCGGCCGTGAGTGCGGCCCACGCCGCTGGCTTTAACCCCGCCGTGCGGGGCTTCACTGATCGCGAAACATGAAATGAGGTCATTCACCATGACCGTGCCGGCGCGAATGCGCCGCGCCAGCCGTTCGCCACGAGAAGCATCACGAGTCCAAACGCTCGCCGCCAGACCGAATTCTGAATCGTTCGCCAGCTTGATCGCTTCGTCTTCGCCGTCGAACGGCATCACCGGCAACACGGGACCGAAGGTTTCCTCGCGCATGATGCGCATGGCGTGAGTCAAATCCGCCAGCACGGTGGGCTGATAGAAATTCTTGCCGAGTTCCGGCAGGCGGCCTCCTCCGATCAACAGTCGCGCCCCGCGCGCGGTCGCATCCTGCACATGCGACTCTACAATCTCCAACTGGCGCTCGTGAATCAGAGGTCCCACCTCGGTTTCGGGATCGAGTCCGTTCCCGACGCGTAACGTTTTCGTTTTCTCAACACACGCCTTCAGAAAAGGTTCATACAGGCTGCAATGGACATAACAGCGCTCGACCGATAGACAGGTCTGGCCAGCGTTCACGAAAGCCCCCCAGACTGCGGCACTCGAAGCGACATCGAGGTCGGCGTCGTCGAGCACCAGCATGGGATCCTTGCCGCCCAGTTCGAGAACGACCGGAAGCAGCCGCTCGGCGGCCGCCATGGCGATACGCTTGCCGGTCGAGACACTGCCGGTGAAGATCAGTTTATCGATGGCCGAATGAACTAGCGACGCTCCTGTCGCGCCATCACCGATGAGAACTTGAAAAACCTCCGCCGGAATACCCGCGGCTCGCATAAGAGATTGCAGTTCCAGAGCAACCAGCGGAGTAAATTCCGAGGGCTTGAGTACGACCGCATTCCCCGCGACGAGCGCGGCCAGCGCCTCGGTTGCCGGAATGGAAAAAGGATAATTCCACGGCGAGATTATTCCGACCACGCCATAAGGCTCGCGTACCAGACGCCCTTTTTTGAGCTTGGCTGCGAGATTTCCGTGGGGAATCGGCTCAGCACGCAGCAGGCGATACGCATTCTCGACCAGAAAACGCGCGCCATCAAGCACGACCAGCACTTCGGTGGTCAAGGCCTCGGCCATAGGCTTACCGGCTTCGCGAGCAATCAGGCGGGCAATGTCTGATTTTCGCTCCTGAAGTTTTCTCTGAAACCCTCGTACTAACTCAACGCGCCTGCGAACCCCGATTTCAGCCCATTCCGGCTGTGCCGCTCGTGCCCATGCCACTGCGGCAATAACGTCCTTTTCCTCGGCACACTCAAATTCCCGCAAAATGTCACCGGTAGCTGGATCTACGGACGCAATTCTGCGCGTCGCGATTTGAAGCTCAAACGCCATATCTCAATACTCGAGATAACTAATATTCCACATCCACCAGATATAAACCGGACGCCGGCGCGGTTGCGCCCCCGGCCGCGCGGTTGCGGGCTTCGAGTATGCGCGCAATATCTTCGGGCCGCAGCGTTCCTTTGCCCACGAGGATAAATGTTCCGACGAGATTTCTCACCATGTGATGCAGAAATCCCGATCCTTTCACCGTATAAACGAATTCCGCTCCTTGCAGCTCCCAACTGGAAGAAAAAATTCTCCGAACATTCGACACCGGACCTTCTTTCTCGCGCTCAGGATCGACTGCGGCAAACGAGGTAAAATCGTGCTCGCCAATCACGTGTTCTGCAGCCTGCTGCATCGCGCTCTCATGCAGGGGGAAGGGAAAATGCCACACATATCGGGCCAAGAAGGGTGGGCAAATCGCAGCGCGATAAACGCGATACCTGTAGGTCTTTGCACGAGCCGACTTGCGCGCATGAAACTCCGCTGGCGCTTCGTCCGCCGTAAGAATGCGCACCGCCGGCGGCAATACGTCGTTCAAGGCTTTCACAAAATTTGCCGCAGGGATGGAAGACTCCGTGACAAATGTCACAACCTGCGCCAAAGCATGTACTCCAGCGTCGGTTCGCCCGGAAGCTTGAGGCAATACCTTTTCTCCGGTGATTCGTCCAATGGCTGAGGCAAGTGTGCCTTGCACGGTGGTGGCGCCGGGCTGCACCTGCCAGCCAGAATACTCCGAGCCGTCATAAGACACAGTCAGCTTGAGATTCCGCATGGTGTTCCGGCTAATGGCAAGCCCATTTCTTCAAGTTCATCCCAGGCATTATTGTCTCGGATATACTGTGGGTTCGCCAACGACTGGTTGCAAGCGATTTTTTGTCAAGGTAGACGAGCTTTGCGGAACCGTGGCGCTGCAGCGTGCGTATTGATACTCGAGTGAGTTTCTTTTGGCGTAGTTCCGTCTGTCTCACGATATCCAAGGCTTTTCGCCAGGTCTGATCAATGGAGATGAGTAGATGCGCTTTGCACGTTTATTGTCCATTCCATTCGTTACCATATTTCTTCTGACGGTGCTCGCTGTGGGCCAGGAAGCGCCTGCCGCTCCGGTCCCGCAGAATACGCGGGAGACGCAGTCGCTGCACATGCAGAATTTTGCGCAGCCGGTTTCGCACTTTCCCAACCCCGTTGCTCCCTACGAGCCGCGGCATTTGCCTCCGCCAAATCTGGCGAACACGCCGCGCATCGATGAACTGATGCGCAACGGCAAGCTTTATCTCTCGCTGAACGATGCGATCGCGCTGGCTCTGGAAAACAACCTCGACATTTCCATCGCCCGCTATAACCTAAACATTGCCGATACTGACGTGCTGCGCGCCAAAGCCGGGGCTAGTATTCTCGGCACACCTACTGGCGTAGTGCAGAATACACCTGGCGGAGGCGTAGGCGGCATTGGCGCGACGGCCGGCCTCTCCACCGGCGGTACCAGCCTGGGCGCCGGCGGAATCGGCGCAGGAACGAATGGCTTGGTGAGCTCGACGCTGGGGGTCGGCCCGAACATCACGAGCTTTGATCCCGTTATTACGGCAAATTTGCAAGAAGACCACCTGAGCCAGACGGCAATCAGCCTCTTCCAGGGCGTCTTTCCAGGAAGCTCGCTTGTACAAAACACTGGCACTGTAAATTTCGCTTATAACCAGGAATTTCACTGGGGCATGAACTTGCAGGTAGCATTTAACAACCAGCGCCAGACCACCAACAACTTCTTTTCGGCAGTGAGCCCGGCTCTGAATTCCAGCTTCAAGGCGACTATTACCCAGCCGCTTTTGCAAGGCTTCGGCTTTCCGTCCAACACGCGCTTCATCCGCATCGCCAAGAACAACCGCGAGCTGACCGACGTTGCTTTCCGTCTGCAGATCATCGATTCAGTTGATCAGATTGAGAATATTTACTGGGACTTGGTCTACGCCTATGAAAATGCGCGAGTGCAAAATGAAAATCTCGCCTTCGCGCAGAAGACGCTTTCCGATACCAAAAAGCAGGTCGAGATCGGGAGCCTTGCTCCAATCGAAGTCGTGCGCGCACAAAGCACAGTTGCCCAGGATCAGCAGCAGGTTACGCAGGCGCAGACCAATCTTCAGTTGGAACAGTTGCTGATGAAAAACGCGCTGACGCGCACTCTAAAGGATCCCGC
>JASHQM010000098.1 GCA_030039165.1 Candidatus Sulfotelmatobacter sp.
ACGCTCACCAAGTGGTACGAAGAGCACGGACGCCACGAGATCTTCGCCGGCGGCAAGAAAGTAAAGATGGACGAGGAGCACGTCGACTATCTCAAGCTGCGCGAGGAAATCGTAACCACCGAGTTGCAGCACGATCTCGACAAGCTGGGCATCGCCAAAACCGCTCGCGAAGAGAAGAAGCGGGCGCGTGATGCGAAAGCGGCGCTGTCGGTCGATCACTCGGCCACACCGGTACCCGGGCATCGCGGCCCGCAGAAAAACGACGACGCGTACAACGCGCGTATGGCTTCGCTCTATCGCGAGGTCGTCCTGAAGGAAAAACCGGCAACTTCCCAGGACGGCTTCATTCCGCTGGATGCTTTCGTCAAATCAAACGCACCCAAACCGGAAGTACCTGAACCTGTGGCAGGAGACTAGCGTCCCTCGCCGAAAACAAGAATAGGCCGCCTTTCGGCGGCCTATTCTCTTGGGCTGCCTTATAACTCATGCCTCGGTCGCATCCGAAATCGCAGGCTGGATAACGTGCAGGCCGCACTCGGTTTTGGCAAATCCCGCCCAGCGTCCCGCTCTTGCATCTTCGCCGAACTGAATGGCCCGTGTGCAATGCGTGCATCCGATGCTGGGATAGCCCAGCTCATGGAGCGGGTTGTAGGGCACATCGTGCTCGCGAATGTAGGTCCAAACCTGATCTGAGTTCCAGTCAGCCAGCGGATTAATTTTCAACACTCCAAATTTGTGGTCCCATTCGATCTTTGCGGCCTGGGCACGGGCTGTGGTTTGATCGCGGCGAATGCTGCTAATCCATGCCTCGAGTTCGCCGAGTTTGCGGCGAAGCGGTTCGACCTTTCGCAAATTGCAGCATGAGTCTGGGTCGCGGCTCCAGAGCGCGGGTCCACAATTCTGCTCTTGTTGTTGCGGCGAGAGTAGCGGATACACCTTTTCGATCGTAATGCCGTAACGCTCCTCGACGCGATCCATCAGCGCGTAGGTTTCGGGAAAAAGGAATTCTGTGTCGAGTGTAAAAACGCGGAAGCTTCGATGCAGTCTGGAGGCGATATCGATGACCACCATTCCTTCCGGCCCAAAGGCCGAAGAGATCGCAACCCTATCTCGAAATGTGTCGAAGGTCCATTCCAGAACGCGATCGGGAGTCCATGACTCGGACTCGGACTCAGACTTCAACTTGATGATTTCGTAATTCATGCCCGCGTTTCCCTTTGTTGAACTGAAATCTGCTGTGCGAAAGGATCCTGGTGGGAAGAGGCCGCCATGAGTGCGGAATCGACACCCGTAAGCATCTCCGCAACTTCCGCACCGGCCAAGCTCACTATTTCGCCCACAACCAGCAACGTTGGCGCAGGCAGATGCGGAGCGCGGTCAAGTCGTGAGATCGCGGTACGATGAATCTGCTGCTCGGCAGTGGTCGCGCGGGAGATAATCGCGCATGGCGTATCGCTGGAAAGGCCAGAAGCCTTCAATCTGTTCGCAATCCCCGCGTAATCCTGACCCGGCATATACACTACCAGCGTCGCGCCGCTGGCCACCAGACGGTCCCAATCGGCATTAGAACTTTCAGACGCGTTGTGTCCCGTAATAAAAACCAACGCCGAAGATTTCTGCCGGTGAGTCAGTGAGAATCCAGCTGCGGCAGCCGCACCTAAAGCTGACGTAACTCCCGGAACAATCTCGTATACAACACCTGCTCGCGCCAGCGCTTCGATCTCCTCTCCGGCACGGCCGAATATCAGCGGATCGCCACCCTTCAGCCGCACGACCTGAAGACCCGAAGAAGCGAGCGTGATCATCAGAAAATTGATTTGCTCCTGGCGGATGTTTTTATGGCCACAACGCTTGCCCACGTTGTAGATCTGAGCAGCGGGCCGAACCAGTTTCAGAATCTTGGGTGAGACAAGATCGTCATGCAGCACGGCGTCGGCTGAGCGGAGAACCCGCAGCGCCTTCAGCGTCAATAATTCCGGATCTCCCGGTCCGGCACCGACCAGATAGACTTTTCCCGTCATGCGACGTCTCCTTCGTTGTTGCGTGATTGCTCAGCGATTGCCGCTTCGAATGCCTGGCGGGCGGCCAGCGATGACAACAATTCGCGCTTGCGGTCAGGCCTGAGGTCACTGGCCATGACTCGTTGCCGTGTCTCTCCAAGTTCTTCAACCCATTGCGCGTAGGCAGGCCCGAATTGCCGCTCCAGTTGCTGCCTCAGCTTTTGCGCCAGCGACGGGCTTTTCCCGCCCGTCGATATGGCAATCTGCAGCGCACCGCGCCGCACGACGGCCGGATAGAAGAAGTCGCAATGCGGAGGATCGTCGACCACGTTGCAAAGCAACCCCCGCCGCTGAGCCTCGCGATA
Organism: Candidatus Sulfotelmatobacter sp.; assembly: GCA_030039165.1. Classification (GTDB taxonomy): domain Bacteria; phylum Acidobacteriota; class Terriglobia; order Terriglobales; family Acidobacteriaceae; genus Sulfotelmatobacter. The sequence continues at coordinate 2,366 of JASHQM010000098.1, forward strand.
AATTGATTCGTTCAGCTCGCGCGATGCGGTCGCAACAATGACCAGAAAAATCCCGTCGAGATCGCCCAAAACAAACTCTCGCAAAGAAAGCCGAATCCTTCCGGCGTTGGCCAGATCGTGCACCGTCTCGCCTGCTTCCCTCGCCACAACGTGGATTTCGGCCCCGGTGTCAAGAAGACTGCGAATCTTGGGCTCGCCCACGCGTCCCGCTCCAAGCACCAGGCAGCGTTTGCCCTCCAGCTTCAGAAACATTGGAAAAAGATTAGTCACCGGCGCCTCCTGCAATTTGAATCAGCCGCTCGTCTTGTGTGGGTATATCGCGCGGAACCGCATCAATTGCCGTTCCCGCCAGAAATTCGCGCAACTCGCTCTCGCTGTGCCGCCCGAAAAACCGCCGCAGGTTCTCGCTGCCTTCGCGCTCCGCAAGGTAACGGCGCAGCAATCTCTCGATAGCGTTGGGAACTTCGCTGGCTGCGCAACGGTATCCCACCGGCCGCGCCACTGCCTGATTCAGTCCCAGAGCTCCGCCCAGGCAGAAGTAATACGCATCGGCCATCTCGTCGTTGATTTTCAGTTTTTTGCCTTCCATGCCAATGTCAGCGATCCAATGCTGCCCGCAACTGTTAGGACATCCCGTCACATGCAGCTTCAGTTGCTGATCGAATCCGGGCAGCCGTTCATCCAGTTCTTCCACCAGCCAGCGCGAGAAACTCTTGGTCTCGGTGATGGCCAATTTGCAGAACTCGGTGCCGCTGCACGCAATCGCGCCGCGGTAGAAGGGCGAGCCTCCAACCCGCAGGCCAATTCCATCGAGCTCCTTCGCCAGCGTGGCGGCCTGAAGCTGTGGCACATTCACGATCAGAAGGTTCTGCATGTTCGTGGTCCGCAGTTCGCCAATCGCAAAGCGGTCCGCGAGATCAGCAGCTGCGCGCATTTGTTCGGGAGTAATGCGTCCGCGCAGAACCGTAGCCCCGACGTAGCAGAGGCCTGGCTGCTTTTGCGGATGGACACCAACGTGGTCGCGATACACGTTGGCGGGTGGATCTTCAGGTTCGGCTGGGTCAAATCGAAGTCCAATCCTGCGTTCGAGTTCTTTCTGGAAGTCTTCGGGGGTCCAGCCATGCCGCAGAAATAGAAATTTAAGCCGCGCCCGCTCGCGGTGCTCACGCAACTGGGAGGAATGACGAAAGATTTCCGCGATTCCTCTTAGTGCCGGCAGAACCTGATTCCAGCGGACGAACGCGTTCAGCCGGGCGCCAAGATGGGGATCGGAGGAGAGTCCACCACCGATGCGCAAAGAAAAACCAATCTCTTCCGCGTAGTTGTGTCCTCGCTTGATTGCAGTGAGCCCTACATCGTTGATCTCCGGATACGGGCACCACACGCGGCATCCAGTAATCGAAATTTTGAACTTGCGCGGCAGGTTGTAGAATTCGACGTTGCCCGCCAACATGCGGTCGGCCTCCAACACGAGTGGTGACGCGTCGCAAATCTCGTCCGCATCCATGCCGGCGACCGGGCAGCCGGTGATGTTTCGAGTCACATCGCCGCACGCGCCGGTTGTGTTCAAACCAACCCGCCACAGTTCCTCGAGCAGATCGGGAAGGCTCTCGATCGTGACCCAGTGCAGTTGAATGTTCTGCCGCACCGTAAGATCGGCAATGCTGCGCGCGTAGCGTTCACACAGGGTGGCGATGGTACGCAACTGGTGCGAGCGAAGCAGTCCGTTGGGAATGCGAATCCGCACCATGAACCGCTGCAACGCCTTGCCCTCGCCATTTTGCCCGCCCAGCACCCCCGCGCCATCGCCCTGGGTGTAAACGCCCCACCAACGAAAATACGTACCGAGCCATTCCGGGGGAATCGACCCAAATCCTTCGCGCGCAAACCGGCGAATCTCCTCCAAACCCTCCCACGGATTCTTGGCACGCTTCAGCCGCTCGACTCGTTGCGCCTTGGTTTCCTTGATTGCATTGGTCATCAGATTTTCCTCAAAAAAACAACCACCGCCTGAGAGCTTCTGGCGGTGGTGAATGAATGCTGAAAACGTTTATGCGATCGCTAGGTCAGCAGCCTCCCTGTGCCAGAAGACATGTGTGCCCGACAACAACAAGCAAGCACGCTGATCTGGCGAAGACTCCCTGATTCCCGCATGACAGAAACAGATTTTATGCCCAAACGGGAAACCCGTCAACGCGGGATTTTTAATCCTTTCGATTAATACTTTCGATGGATGAAAAAATTGAACCCAGAGTCGATGCGTATTCTGCATGATTTCTCCAGTTTTCCTGAATATGCAAACGGAGGCCTTCATGGACCTGCCTTCATGTTGAACTTTAGTAATGAAGCCGCCTAAAACCTCTCCT
>JASHQM010000099.1 GCA_030039165.1 Candidatus Sulfotelmatobacter sp.
ATAGTTGACGGTCGCCCCTACGAAATTTTCAGCAGCGCTCATTTTGAAGTCAGAGAGCTTGAGCTGCGCACCGTAAGGAGGCGGTCCGGAAGCAGCTTTGGGCGGGGTGCGAAGAAGAAAGGCGACGAGAAGCGCGACAGAAATGACCGTCGCAACTGTAATCACGATGATGAGCCGGCTGGAATCACGCTCTTCCCCCGCCGGAGTGGGTTGGATCAGTCCGCCCATGCAGCTTGATTGTACTCTGCAGGTCAGCGGCCGGTCTTGAAGAACGCGGCGCAGAATAATACGCCGAACAGCAGATCGATGCAGCCGAATGTGAAATCCTGGGGATGCAGGCGATGCTGCAGGTAGAGCACAGCCAGGGCGATGCCATAGGAAAACTTTTCGAAGATTGACGGGATCATCATGGCGCGGAAGCGGAAGGGGTTGCCTGCGATCAAGAAGAATGCGATCTGCCAGGCGAGGCCGGCTCCGACAAAACCGTAGTAGAAGGCGGGATGGGTGACGGGCGGAGGGTCTTGGCGGCCGATGAGATCAAAGATGAAATAAAGGGGGGTGAGCAACAACACGCCCCACATGCCGGCAATGAGGAATACGATGCGGGCGAATTTCACGTGGCCCCGTTTCTGGCGAGCCCCGCCCGCCCAGACAGCCGAGGGCGGCTGTCCCTACATGACCTGTTTCCTACATATTGCTTATTCGCCACCTACGGTGAGTCCGTCAATTCGCAACGTTGGCGAAGCTACCGAACCGCGAAATTCCAGATCGTTGGCGATCTCAGAAATGTTCATGAACATTTCTTTCAGATTTCCGGCGACCGTGATTTCTTCGACCGGGTAGACGAGTTCGCCGTTAGAGATCCACATGCCGGATGCGCCACGAGAGTAATCGCCGGTGACTAGATTTGCTCCGTGGCCCAGAAATTCGGTGACATAGAGTCCTTCTTTGATATCGCCGATGAGTTGCTTCTGAGTGCGCGGGCCCGCCTGCAAAAAATAATTACCTGGGCCGATGCCGGGCGTGCCTGCAAGTCCGCGCGAGGCGTTGGCGGTGGTTTCTAATCCCAGTTTTTTCGCCGTGTACGTGTTCAGCAAGTATGAATTCAGCACGCCTCGTTCTACCACCACCGTTCGCCGCGTGGGAATGCCTTCACCGTCGAATGGGCTGGTGCCGAAGCCGCCGGGCATCGTGCCGTCGTCGATGATGGTGACGTTTTCGGCGGCGATTTTCTCTCCCAGCTTGCCGGCAAGGAACGATGCGCCCCGATAGACCGAATCTCCATTCACGCCCTCGAAGATGTGTTCGAGGATTGACGCGGCGACCATGGGATCAAAGACGACGGGCACATGTGCGGTCTTGACCTTGCGCGCTCCGAGGCGGCGCAGCGTGCGCTCAGCGGCGACTTTGCCGACGTGCTCGGGCGATTCGAGTTTGCTCAACATGCGCGCGACCGAAAACCAGTAATCGCGCTGCATCGCGCCATCATCAGATTGCGCTATTGGAACAGCCGCCACGGAACAATACGAGCGCTTGTACTCGCCGACGAATCCGTGCGAGTTCGCGAGGACTTTGTGGCCGGTGGCGGCATCGAATGATCCGCCTTCAGAGTTCTTGATGCGCGGATCGAAATCGAGCGCGGCTTTTTCGGCGCGGCGGGCGTAGTCGATGCGGTCAGCGCCAGGGAGCGAGTAGACGTCCTCGTGGTAGAGATCGAGATCGCCGTCGAGCTGGCCAAGCTGGCTGGCTTCAGGGATTCCGCCGAAGGGATCCTCAGATGTGATCTTGGCCAGTTCGAGCGCGGAATTCAGCATGCGGTCGAGGCCTTCGCGCGAGAAATCGCTCGAGTAAGTGCTGGCGGCACGCTGGCCGAAAAAGACGCGCACGCCTATGGATTTTGATCCGGATTCCTTGAGGGTTTCGACCTGGCCGAGGCGGACGAGGGTGGAGAATTCGTCGCCTTCGCGGACGACGCATTCGGCAGCGGTGGCACCCGCTTTCGTGGCGCGAGAGACGATATCCTGCGCAAGGGTGCGGAGATCGGTGGCTAGTTGGGGAGAGGCGAGTTGAGTTGAGGGCATAAGAGTTCTTAACCGCCGAGAACACTGAGCGCGCGGAGAAACTGCACAGATCCTTCGCTTCGCTCAGGATGACAATATCAATAGCTCATTTAGGACCGCAGAGACAAGCGTGTCTGCGCTCATGAGAGTGTTTTTGGATGAGAAGGCTGTTGATTTTGTTTCTGGCGTCAGATTTTGATTCATCGGACTCGACACCCGGTAAATCCCACAGCTTTTCTTAGGCTTTTTTAATCCAATGCTGCAACTCTTCACGTATCGCGCACGGGATCATTGGTTTACTGCATAAACCCGCCCGCATCCTTCTTCGCTGTGCCGCCGACAGTGAGGCGATCGACTTTAATCGTAGGAATGCCCACGCCTACAGGAACGGCTTGGCCATCTTTGCCACACGTGCCCACGCCTTCATCGAGCCTTAAATCGTTGCCGACCATTGAGACCCGCGTGAGAACATCGGGGCCGTTGCCGATCAGCGTCGCACCTTTGATCGGCGCGGTGATCTGGCCGTCTTCGACCATGTAGGCCTCGCTGGCGGCGAAGACGAATTTGCCGTTGGTGATATCGACCTGGCCTCCGCCGAAATTTACGGCGTAGATGCCGCGCTTGACCGAGCGAATAATATCTTCGGGATTGTCTTGCCCAGCGAGCATGTACGTGTTGGTCATGCGTGGCATGGGGATGTGCTCGTAACTTTCGCGGCGTCCGTTCCCGGTGTCGGCGATGCCCATCAGGCGCGCTGAAAGTTTATCGCTCAAATAGCCCTTCAAAATTCCTTTTTCGATGAGGACAGTTTCCTGGGTTGGCTCGCCCTCGTC
>JASHQM010000100.1 GCA_030039165.1 Candidatus Sulfotelmatobacter sp.
CTTTACCATGCGCTGCTATTTACCAGGTTGTATGCGTTTACGCTCCCCAAGCCAGTTGCCATATCCCAGCCCGGGGTCGCGCCGAACGCGGGTTCGTTCGGGGCATAGATCGTGGGCGAAATCACAGCCATGCACTTCGCACCTTTTCCTCCTCCCCCGCTAATCGTGCAGATTGGAACGCCCGTATATCCTGCACCGCTATTGGTGAGATTCACCGCAGTTACCGTTCCCGTCGTGGCGTCAATCGTGGCTGTGCACTTGGCGCTGACTCCGCCGGAATACAGGATCGCGCCACTGGGCGAAACATATTCGGATTCATTTGAGGGGCCAACGATCGTGCACTTCGGCGTGCTCGTATATCCCGACCCTCCAGAAGTTAGAGAGAGAGTAAGAATCGGCTGAGTGGCGATTATGCCGATCACCAAATTCTTGCTGGCCGGCACGAAGCAGTCGGCGGAATAGACATTCCCATTGGCGACGCAATCGACATCGTTGTCACCTTGGGTTATGTCATTGAAGATGCAACTGCTGCCAGATCCTACGTTAATCGAGTAGCAGGAACTATTCCCCGACTTGCCGAATTCAGACTCGGCAATGGAATAGTACGTCGGGTTGGGATTGCCCGCCCGAATACCCCATTTCTGGTCTACCAGCGCCTGAATGGCTGCCATCAGGGGAGACGAAACCGAAGTCCCACCAACGCCGGCCCAGCCGCTGGGGGCGCCAGTGCACGGGGTTCCACCAGCCGACTTGTCGGACGCGCAGATGACTACGTAGTGTCCCCAAATCCCGTTGCTGGCAAACAGCGAGACGTCAGGAACATCACGTACTCCGTCCTTGGGATTGCCCAATACGGCTTTCTGCCACGATGGCTTCGCATAGCCTTGGCACGATGTGTCCTCAACGTAGGCGAAATCCGGGTTACCCTCACCAGTGGCGCATTCGCTGGGGCCGCCCGACCCCGCGACTGTGCTTAGGAATTCATAGCCTGGTGAGCTGTCGCAACTTCCATCGGGGCCATAAGGAACCTCGTATCCCAGTACGGTGTAAACGAGATTGCTGGCGCAGGAATCATTCCACGGAATTTCCGGAATGTACGATTTCGCCGAGCCGTAGTTTGATCCGTTCGTGGAGTTCCAATAGTTGCTCTGCGGAGTTCCGTACTCGAAGAAATCGTAAAGATCCTCGAAATCGGAGCCTCCGACCGAAACGTTGTACACGCTCTCACCCCAGCCCGTAACCCCAATACCTGGGTAAGCGTAAGTATCGCCATGCTCAAAGTCGCGAGCACACAACGAGGGTCCGTTATCGCCCGACGAGACAAACACCGAAACCCCGGCGGCGGCCGCGGTTTGGAAAGCGGAACTGAAGGAAGCATTGGAGGCTGCCCCGTTGATCGCTTCACACAAACCGTAGCTCATGCTGATGACCGGTGGAGGGCTTCCGGCACTGATGATGTTCTGAATGGCTAACAGTCCGCCAAAGGTGGCGGTGTCCGTGCAGGAAATGAGTTCGGCCGTCGCCGCGGGCGCTATGGCGGTGACCATCTCAACATCAAGATCGGCCTCAATGTCATCTGGATTCGTTCCCGGATCCGTGCAGTTTCCCGCGTCATTCGGATGCGCCGTTACTAGTGTTCCCCCGTAGCTGGACAAGCCAAATGTCGATTGATAAATCGACCAATCGTTGCTGTACGAGTCAGTGTCCTCGACCAACGCCACCGTCATACCTTGGCCGTAAATACCCTTTTTGTAGAGAGGAGTGACGTTGTAGATAGTCTGGAAGTCGGCGGGAACCAACGCGTAGCAATCCGATCCGCAGCCGGAAAATGTGTAATCGGTGCGCAGTTGATGAAAGGCGTGCGGCTTGAAGTTGTGCATGGAAACAACGCCGACAATCGCCGGGGCCAGCGCCGCCGGAATCTGCGGATTGCTCATGTTGGCAAAATGCCGCGTGCCATTCACCTCCAGGTTGTGAATCTCCGTATGGAACGCTTGATGGATCTGTCCTGCCGTTCCGGAGAAATCGATGACCATGCGGTTGGGATAGACGTAGCCGACTGTGAAGCCATGCAATTGAAGCCAGCCGGTGATTGCGTCGATATCTTGCTGCGCCAGCCCGTAAGTCTCGCCTTGTTCGGCCGCACTCATCCACTGGCGGAAGTTGGGTGAGGATTTGTCGGTGAGCGACTCGATATGCTGTGCAAAAGCCTGCTCAAGCTCCGGGGCACGCTTCAATTGCAGCAGCATGTGATTCATGGGAAACTCGTCAGCCACCCGGCCGCGGTCGTTCTTTGCCGTGGCTTCAATTCTCGTGTTGCCCACCAATGTGACCAGGTGGGTCTCGTCAATCGGGATAGTTATAAGTACACGCTGTCCCGGATTCGCCCCAAGAACGTGCGAGGCGAATGGCGAAGCAAGCGTCAGGGTAAGCAGGGCTGCAGTCAGACAGATTTTCCTTCTCATTCCTCACCTCTCTGGTTTGAACGCTGAACTGTGAAAGCAGGGGCGCGCAGGATTTTATTCCTAGTTGCTGCGCAATGGCTAGAAGTCTTTTTACCCTATGTTAAAGATCTCGATTCCGGCGAGAACGAACGTCCGGTGCGGCATCCGGGAGTCAAATACCTTCCTGAAAAAAACCTGACAGCGAAGTACTTTAATCCCGGCGACATTATTGCGTGGCTTGACGGCTTCATCCGTACGGCATGAAAGCCGCACGGGGCAGGGCATTTCGAGGCAGCCTTTGCCAGTGCAGAGAAAACGAGGTTACACTGAATTCTCGAAGTTATGACCGCGTATTCCCCACCCGTAGCCGCCAAAGCCAGGGAAAAAGTTTCGTCCTCCGCTGCCTCGTCCGTTTTGCCACATCGACGTCTTGATCGGCTAAACCTGGATTGGCAAAGCCTGGCGCTCTGCCTGGGGCTGGTCGCTGCCGTATTTGTCTGCTATTCCTCCGTGGTCCGCAACCAGTACGTGCTTTTTGACGACAATTATTACATCACGGAGAATCCTCACATAAAATCGGGCCTGTCCTGGCAGGCGGTAAAGTGGGCTTTCACTTCGTACTACCAATCGAACTGGCATCCCCTCACCTGGCTTTCCCATGCTCTTGACATCAGCCTTTTCGGGCTGAAGCCTGCAGGGCCGCATTTGGAAAACGTTCTTCTGCACGCGCTCAATGCTGCGCTGCTGTTTCTGTTATTGCAGTTCGCCACAGGATTTCGCTGGCGCAGCCTGATGGTGGCCGCACTGTTTGCACTGCATCCCATCAACGTGGAATCCGTGGCCTGGGCGGCCGAGCGGAAAAACGTGTTGAGCGCTTTCTTTTTTCTGCTCGCGTTCTGCGCCTACGAATGGTACGCGCGCCAGCCGGAACGCCGCCGCTATGCGTGGGTTGTGGGCCTGTACGCGTTGGCGCTGATGGCCAAGCCGCAGGTAATCACTTTTCCTTTCCTGCTGGTGCTGTGGGATTACTGGCCGCTGGGCCGGGTTGCCGCTCGCGATGACGCCGCTTCGACAAAGACTGGAGCGTTTCCAACAATCAGGCTGCCGCTCCGCCAGTTGCTTTGGGAAAAATGGCCATTACTGCTGCTCTCAGCAATAAGCGCAATCGTGACGATTGCAGTGCAGCAGGCTGGAGGCTCCGTCAAAGATCTCGCCCATTACGGCATGCTGTTGCGGGTGGAAAATGCAGTCATCGCATATGTGCGTTATCTGAAGATGGCGATATTGCCCAGGCATCTGGTGGCGCTTTATCCGCACCCCACCAGACTTTTTCCTGCATGGCAGGTAGCCGCGGCAACCGCGTTGTTAATCGTGATCACGATTGTCGTTTTGCGTGCGCGCCGGCACCGGTATTTGGCTGAAGGGTGGTTCTGGTTTCTGGGCAGCATGGTTCCGATGATTGGGCTGCTGCAGGTCGGAGAGCAGGCGTTAGCCGACCGCTACGCCTACACTTCGTTCATCGGTTTATTTGTAATGATTGTCTGGCTGGTCGCGGACCTGGCGCACGCCGCAGCGCGGGCAGAACGGTTGGGGCGTACGCCTCCGCTTCACTCGATGCAAGCCGGTTTCGCCTCTGCGCATTCCGGGCAGATTTCGCAAGGCTGGCTTGCGCTTCCCGCGGTCTGCTGCCTGGTTGTTTTCGGCGTTTTCACTTACCGGCAAGTGGGCTACTGGCACGACACCGACTCTTTTTTTCGCCGCACGCTTGCATTGACTGACGGCAATTTCGTCGCACACAAGGGACTAGCATCGATTCTGTACAAAGAGGGCAAAAAGAGCGAGGCGATTTCGGAGGTTGGCGCCGCGCTCGCGATCCGTTCCGAGGACGCGCCCGGCAACCTGATTATGGCTGATTATCAGCTCGCGAATGGCAATACAAAAGAGGCCATTGAGCATTATCAGCTGGCGGCGAATCAGACTCGCTACGTGGGCATTCGCTCGAGAGCCTACACTGGCCTCGGATACCTTTATCGCCAGATGAAGCAGCCCAAGAATGCGAAGCAATGCTTCCAAAAAGCGCTCGAAGCCGTGCCCAATCAACCGGTCATTATGGTGCAACTCGGGTTGATCGCCGAGTTGGACGATAATGACTCGGCCACAGCCGTTCACTATTTCTCGCGTGCCATGGATTTGGATCCCACCGATGTGGGATTACTATTGCTTGCCAATGCGTTCCTGGAGCAAGGCAAGATCAGCGAGTCCAACAAGGTTCTCGATCGCGCCGAAAAACTCTCCAAGGATATAGATGCTGCGGCGGCGCAGGCCAAGTCGCTGCTCGAAGAGTGATGCTTTCTTTCCTTCAACATGACAGCAATCCGTGAACCACATTACTGGTCATACCACTGAGGAAAAAATTTAATATCCCATTTACACCCTAGAGACCATGGACCCTATTGCCCTGTAAGCCGCTCTCCGCGCCATTTTTCAGTTGACAGTCCACAAGGCGCAGGAAGATACTTGCCGACCGGAGCTGACCACAAGAAAAATTTCTCACCTGAA
>JASHQM010000101.1 GCA_030039165.1 Candidatus Sulfotelmatobacter sp.
AGCCGCTCTTCGCCAAATTCGCCGAACTCATTTTCAGGCTCGGTGACGCCATCACTGTAAGCGACAAAAATCTCGCCAGGATGCATATCAACCGAATCTTCGTCGTAGTTCACATTGTCGAGCAGCCCGACAACTGTACCCCCGACTTCGAGCCGCCGAGTCGAACCATCGATCCCGATTAAGATCGGCGCCAGGTGTCCGCCGTTGCTGTAGGTGAGGCGGCGAGTGCGCCCATCGTAAATTCCCAGGAACAGGGTCGCATATTTTTCTGGTGGAGTACTCTCGTAAAGCTGATGGTTGAGCAGTCCGAGCAGCGCGCTGGGCGAAAGCTCAATCCCCTCGGGCCAACTCGCCATCATTCTGCCGGCGCTCGCAACCTCGCCCACGGCTATGGGCTCGCGAATCTGCGGCAGGCTTTCCACGCTGTATGCGCGCACCGCCGAGTGAATCGTCGCCATGAGTAAAGCTGCCGAAATTCCCTTGCCGCTAATGTCTCCCACTGCCAGAATCATCTTGTGAGAACTGGCGGTCAGAAAATCGTAGTAATCTCCGCTGACTGTGCGCGCGGGACGGCAGAAGCCATGCACTTCGAGCGATTCCAGCTGCGTGACTTCCCGCGGAAATAACTGCGCTTGCACCTCCTGCGCAATGGCGAGTTCTCCTTCCATGCGCTGCTTTTCTTTTTGCTCAAGAATCAGCTTTTCGATGGATCCCGTCATCGAGTTGAACGACAGCGCCAGTTGCGCCAGTTGGTCCTGCGATTTCACCGGGATCCTGTGGCTGAAATCGCCGCGATCCACATGGCGAGTGGCATCGTAGAGCTGAGCCACAGCGCGGGTTACGGTGCGCGTCATCCGCGTGCCCGTGATCAATGCAATCAGTTCGATCACCCCGAAAATGAGCAGAATGGCAAGCAGGATATATTCCACGCCCCGTGTGAAGTCTCCAAATGCAGCGGACAGATGGCGGTAAAGAACCGAGGGGCGGGTCTGTACCCGCATCGCCGCGCCCAACTGCGCGTAGTCTCCGGTCTTCCAGTTCAAAACCGGAAGCGGCGCGGGAAAAGTTATTTCGCGATCGAAGCTGTCCACCGCAGGAGGGACTTCGCCCACCGTAAAGACCGGCCGCAGTTCGACCCGGTTCTTTCCTTCAGTTACGACTCCGTGAGGCGGCTTGTCTTCTGCTGCCGGAGGCATGGCAGCTTTTGAAGCGCTGCTCTGGTCTTCCTGAGCGCCAGTGTCGGAAAGCGTGATTTCGCCGATATCAGCGGCGATCGTCGAAACCAGTTGCTTATCGAAGGGCTCGCCCGATATCACGGTCAGTGTGTTGGACCCAACAGTAATTACAGTGATCGCGCGAACATACAGACGGCCTTGGTCGCGCACAATCTCGCTTAATCCATTCTTGGCAAAGCTGGGCAGCGAGATCGGAACCTCCGATTCATCGTTCAGCGGCAGCAACCTGTCGCCATGCCAGGCGCACATCCTCCTGCGTCGCCAGTCGGCATCTCGTCTGCGCAGGCCATTAAGAGATTCAGCTGTCGGATTTTCCCCGCGCTCAAGCCGCGCCGCCAGTTCGTTGCCCACCGCGGCGTTTACCGCTTCCATGCTGCGCAATTCCGACTTGATCTCCGACGTAACTTCGAAGATGGCAAACTGACCTGCCAGCCCGTAGAGCGTGATTAACGACATCGCAATCAGCAGGACCGCCGGTATCACGCCGATGAAGACATAAGTAACGATAAGGCGGTTGCGCACTCGCCACAGAAGCTTTCTTCTTAACCAGCCGAACGCGACAATGGAGAACAACAAAACTGCAACGACGAGAAGAAACTTCACCCATCCGCTCAGGCTTGCGCTTGCCGATGCCGCGAAGGGCATCAACACGAGCTGGATTACAGAGAGGCAGATGGCAAATCCCAGCGAATAGCAGGCGCCGCGGGCAACCCATCCCCTGGGCCACCAGCCTGCGGCTTGCAGCCGTCTGCGTAATTGAGAGTAGAACTCTCCCATGATCATTTCGCTGTTTGAGCCCGCGGTCCTTGTCCCCACGCTTACCGGGTCTCCCCAAATCGCAGGTGCCCGCCAACAACTGTAAAGCGGGGTTAATCAGTGCTCATTCGTTTTCGGCAATCCAAAGTAAGATTTGCCATGAATGAATTCTAATCGTCTGTGGGGAAAGGCGAAACTGACCACATGAAAGCCGGCGGAAAATCTGGTCGGCTTGAAACTTGAGAGCACCCCTTCTCTTCTTGACGTCACCCTGAGCGCAGCCGTTGTTCAGGCGGAGCGAAGGGATCTCATCGCCCAAAGAGCATCAGGTGTGAGATTCCTCGCCCCACTGGTGAAAGCGGACTGAGGCTGCAGTTATCGGGACTCCGAGCACCGTACATCTCCACAGTTGCCCGGGTTCGAACATTTCCCAAACATCATTTAGAATTCTTCCCGTGCCATCCAAAATCATTCTGCTAGCTGCCATTTTGGCCGCCATCCCATCCGTGTCTCAGCAGGCTGCGGAGACACCATCGAGCCAACCGCAGGTAAAGGTCAATGTTCTGAATGTATGCGCACCTTCGCCGGAGGAGCAAAAGGAAATAGCATCGGCCCTCGCTCGCATTCCCAGGCAGCCCTTGTTTGGCACCGACTTCGAGATTTCCCATGGGCGTTCGACCTTGAATGAAGCCCCCAATTTTCTTCAGGGAGGCAAGAACACTCAAGCTTCGGATGAGCCTTCGGTTGCCGACTACGTCCGCATTCGGCGCGAGTTCGGCGTGCAGGCTTTGTTTGCCAGCGTGCAATACTCTTTCAGCAACGACGGCCAAAACATGATCGAAACCCTGGTGCTGCACGTTCGCGATCCCAAAGAACTGATTCAGGTTTCCATTGAAGACAGCGCGTCAGCGGTAAGCAGCCCACAAGCCATGCTCGCGACGAACACGCCAGCCAGCAGAGTCCGGCTGGAGCGCTTCGGAAAATCTTCGGTTGCGCTGGCGCGCTGCGCCGGCTCTGAAGGCCAGCCTGCGCCCGATCAAAGCGCCTTCGAGCCGCTGTTCCGCAGTGCCTCAGAGCTTCTGGCAGATTACCGGGTACTGCTTGGTGTGAAGCGAACAGTTCCTGCTGAGCTCGCGCAGATTCCTTCGCCGAAGGCCAAAGCAAAGTCTGCGGGAGAAAAGGCAAAACCGTCCAATGCACAGAAGTGAAAGATTTCCTCTGTGTACCGCTGTGTTCTCTGTGTTTAAATTCTTGCTTTCGCAGTCCCAGCGATGCTCTTGCATCGAATTCACGCTTCTGCAATCTAAGAGCTAACACATGAGCGAGATTCGCAACGTTGTCATCGTCGGCTCCGGGTGCGCCGGACACACCGCTGCGCTATATACAGCGCGCGCCAACCTGAGCCCGCTCGTCGTCGAAGGCCACGAGCCAGGCGGCCAACTCTCGCTCACCACGCTCGTAGAAAATTTTCCCGGTTTTCCCGAAGGCATCATGGGACCGCAACTGATCGATAACATGCGCAAGCAGGCAGAGCGCTTCGGCGCCGAGTATCGCATGGCTCATCTAACCAGCGCCGACCTCAGCCAGCGCCCGTTTCTGCTCCACCTGGGTCACCAACAGCTCCACACGCGCGCTCTCATTATCGCCAGCGGCGCTTCTGCCCGCTGGCTGGGATTGCCCAACGAACAGAAGCTCATCGGCCACGGCGTCTCCTCATGCGCGACCTGCGACGGATTCTTCTTCTCGGGAAAAGAAATCGCGGTGGTCGGCGGTGGTGATTCCGCCATGGAGGAAGCTATCTTCCTCACGCGATTTGCTACCAAGGTTACATTAATACATCGGCGAGACAGCTTTCGCGCCTCAAAGATCATGCTCGACCGCGCACAGCACAATCCCAAGATTCATTTCCTTACCGACACGGTTGTTGAGGATGTGTACGATCACAATAAGCAGGAAGTAACGGGACTGAAGCTGCGCAATCTGAAAACCGGACAGGTCTACGATTTCCCCGTCAGCGCGCTTTTTCTCGGCATTGGTCATGAGCCGAACGCGAAGATATTCCACGGTCAGCTCGAAACCGATGCGGATGGTTACCTGAAAACTCACAGCTACGTGCATACGCGCGTGCATGGCGTGTACGCCTGCGGCGACGTGCAAGACCGCCGCTATCGCCAGGCCATCACTGCCGCCGGTACCGGCTGCATGGCCGCCATTGAAGTAGAAAAGTTTCTGGAAGAACAGGGTCGTTGAGATACCTGGATTACGTGCTTCAAGTCTTCGATTCTTCTCTTAATTTCTGGAGATTTCTATGTGCACTTTGCGGTTTGCATGTTTTCTGTTGCTTGCAGTTTCCGCCCCGCTGCTGGCCGATGATTCTCGCCATCCATTCACCGTCGATGATGCCTCCACGCTTCGCAGCGCCCATGCCACAGCCGTCTCGCCGGATGGAAAAAACGTACTCTACCGCGTGACCTTCGGCGCGGCCAAAGGTCCAGACAAAACTGAGTGGCGGCTGATTCCGGCTGCGGGCGGCGAATCGCGCAAGCTCGATTTTCCCGAAGCCTTCAAGCCCACGGGCTTCACTCGCGATGGTTCAGCGCTCTACGGACTGGACGAAGTGAACAAAGCGGCTCAACTTGCCACATTGCCGCTGGCCCCACCCAACACTCCCGCAGCTGCCGCGGCCACGCCGGTTCCCTTGACGGCGCTTCCGCGTGGCATTCATTTCGCCTCAATCTCTCCCGACGGTTCGCATTACGCGGTTCTCGGCGACCCGCGCCTGCCCGATCCCCTGGACGAGGTACACACCGTCATCGAAGCTGCACCAACGAGCATTTATGTGCTTGCTACCGATGGTACCGGCGGCGCGTGGTGGTGCCCGGCATTGAAAGATGTTGCCAGCATCGCGTGGTCTCCGGACGACGCATCGCTCGCCGTTCTTTCGCAAACTCCCAAAATCGGTTTTCACTACGCAAAATCGTTCATCGACATTTGCAGCGCCGCTGGAGCAAAGCATGTTGCCACGATCGATAACGCGGCCGATGGAATTGGCTGGATCAATGGCGGGAAAGGCATCGTTTTTCTCAGCACCACCACACAGGTGCTGACGCCCGACCATGTCTGGACGGTTGCGGCCAGCGGCGGAGCCGCAGAGGACAGGACGCCGAAGCTCGACGCCAGCGCGCTGCAGCTCTCGGTGGATGCCAAAGGAAACGCGTGGGTGTTTGTGGCGCGCGGCGTGAAGGGCGAAGTCGATGCCTTTCGCGATGGCGCCCTCGTTCCGCTTTACACCTGGCCGGACGGAACTGTTGGCAATGTGGTCTCGCCGGAAATTGCCTCCGCTCCAGACGTGCGGGTGGTAACCGTGTCCGACCCGCAACACGCGACGAATCTCGCCGTCCCAAACGGCTCTGCGCTTAAGAAAATCACCAGCGAGGGCGATGATCAACTGGCAAAGGTCGAATTGGGAGAAGTGCGCGCCGCCCACTGGACCAGCAAAGAGGGCATTGGGCTCGAAGGTATCGTCACCTTTCCAGCAGGCTATCAGTCGGGGCATAGTTACCCCTTCCTCGTGCTGCCGCATGGCGGACCGGAGTCGAACGATTCGCTGCGCATGGACGCATTTACGCGAGTCATCGCCGGCATGGGATACGTTGTGTTACAGCCGGAATACCGCGGATCAACCGGCTATGGCACCGAGTTCCTGAACGCTATCTATCAGCACTTCGGCGACCGCTCCTATCGCGACGTTGACAGTGCCACCGACTACGCCATCGCCCAGGGCTGGGCCGATCCCGATCATTTGGCCATCTTCGGCTGGAGCGCTGGTGGCTTCATGACCTCGTGGACGGTCACCCAAACCCATCGCTACAAGGCCGCCATCGAAGGAGCGGGAATCACCGACTGGCTGAGCTTCATGTGGACCAGCGACGTGCAGCAGTTCGATTACGACGCACGCTGGCCCGACAAAGACCCGAACGCGTTCTTGGTGTTCTCTGCCGCCATGCACTCGGAAGGGGTTACGACCCCCTTGCTCGTGCTGCACGGTGCGGCAGACGAGCGCGTGCCTACTTATCAGGGACGTGAACTCTTTGAAGTCCTCGCGGCCAGAGGAAAAACCACGCGCATGGTTACTTATCCTGGCTCACCGCACTTTCCTACGGTTTGGGAGCAGCGCAAAGATGTGTTTCGCGAAATTGCCGCGTGGCTGGCAAAGTACAACCCGTAGGTGGTCGCAGGGCTCGTGAACTCAGGCAATGTTCGCCGAGAGCATGGTTGGTCACCATGACGTATTACGGAAGTACTCTGGAGTAAGGGCTAAACTTCTCTTAACCTGGGTGCGTACGATAACGGCCCATGAACAACCGAATCGCAGTTACTCTGCTGATTTTGTTGCTGTTTTCGGCATTTACTCCCAGCTCCAGCCAGGCGCAAGACCTTTCCGATGGAAATCGGAAAATCGTGGCTAAGGTAATGCCCCTTTATCCGGATGTCCTTCGTTCCATGAATATCCAGGGCACGGTGCGGGCGAACGTGGTAGTTACTTCCGATGGCAAGGTGAAATCGGTCGCGGTGAAGGGTGGCCATCCTCTGCTGGTGCAATCGGCCGAAAATGCCCTGCGTCAATGGAAATGGGCGCCTGCCGGCCACGAAAGCAGCGAAACCGTTGAAATGATCTTCAAACCTTAGCCGCGTCAACTTACCCCACCCTTTATATTTCTGCATTGCAGCACCATCCGATGTGATTGCCCTCCTGCCGGCGGCGCCCCTCGGTTGTGATACAACTTTGTGTGGTCTTCATTCTCGTTTATTCATTGTTTTGGCCGGCCACCCTCCAGGAGCGGCATGTTAAGAGCCTTCTTCGTTCACCTTTCTGAAAATCCGACCCTGCGAAGTTTTGCTGAGAAATCCTCCATCGGGCGCCGCGTCTCCGGACGTTTCGTCGCCGGAACCGATATTGCCGATGCCGTTCGGGCTACTCAGGCGGTGAATCGCAGCGGCATGAGAGTGAGCATCGACAATCTAGGAGAAAACGTAACCAATCCCGACGAAGCCCGCCACAGCTCCCAGCTCTACCACCAGATTCTCGACGCCATCGCCGCCAACCATCTCGACGCTAACATCAGCCTGAAGCTCACGCACATGGGGCTCGATGTGGATGAAAAGCTGGCCCACGATCTGGTCGCGGGACTGGTCGCGAAAGCAGCATCGATGAACCCTCCTGGTTTTGTGCGTGTCGACATGGAAGGCTCCCCCTATACGCAACGGACACTCGACTTCGTTCACGAACTGCACCGTATGCCGGGAAATGGGAACTCGGTGGGTACCGTGATTCAGGCCTACATGAGGCGTTCGGAGAAAGATGTCGAAAAACTCCTCGCCGAAGGTATTCGGATTCGCTTGTGCAAGGGGGCTTACAAGGAACCGGCTGAAATTGCCTTCGCCGCTAAAAGCGAGGTCGATGCCAGTTACATCCAGCTGATGAAGACGCTGATGAAAAGCGGCATTTACCATGGGCTTGCCACGCACGATGAACACATTATTCGCGAGGCGGAAGCCTTCGCGACGCGGGAAAGACTTGCACCCGATACATTCGAATTTCAAATGCTCTACGGCATTCGCCGCGATCTGCAACAGGAATTGGTGCGCAAAGGCTGGCGCGTGCGCATCTATATTCCTTTCGGAACGGAGTGGTATCCATATTTCATGCGGCGGTTGGGCGAGCGCCCCGCGAATGTCCTGTTTATTGCGCGCAATATATTGCGGGCTTGACTGGCTGCGGGCCACGGGGATCATCAAGTTTGTGGACCTGCGCGAAGAGTTCCATATCCGGGCACGACTTCAGCTGCGCTAACGAACTAGTTAGAATGAGGGGCCTCGGCTTCTCAAGATTCACACGAGGTTGCGCATGCTAGCGAATCGTTTCCTCACACTTTCCCTGGCTCTGGGCTTTGCCTTATGGCCTCAAAGCACGCCGCAATCTGCCTCCCAATCGCAGGATCAAATCGGTTACAAGTCTGCTGCCGACGCCGAGAAGAATAAGACCCTCCTGCTGAAAGATTTTCACCCGAAATCCATGTTGCACGCGTCTGAGCACAACATCGACCGGGCAAAGTTTTATGTGATCGACGTGCACAATCACACCAACGATGCCATGGGAATCGAAGATCACTTGCCGCCGGAGCGCGTGATCGAAATCATGGATAACACAAATGTAAAGACCGTCGTGATCCTCACCGGCATGTGGGGAGAAAAGTTGCAGAGCGTAATCGACGAGATGGTCAAGCCCTATCCCGGCCGTTTCATCGTCTTTTCGCAGATCGACTTCAGCAAGATCGACGATCCAAACTTCAGCCAGGAAATGGTCGCGCAGCTCGATGATTCCGTAAAGCGCGGCGCGCGGGGTCTAAAGCAGTTAAAAGACCTCGGCTTGAGCGTTCGCGACAAGTCGGGAAAGCTGGTTCCTGTGGATGATCCGCGTCTCGATCCCATCTGGGAAGAAGCCGGGCGTCTGGGCATTCCTGTGTCGATTCATACCAGCGATCCTGAAGCTTTCTTCCACCCCGTCGATAACACCAATGAACGCTATGAAGAACTGATTGAGCATCCCGACTGGAGTTTTTACGGCCCGCAATTTCCCACGAAGGAAGAATTGCTGGCCCAACGCGACCGCATGTTTGCCAGGCATCCGCATACGACGTTTGTCGCACTGCACATGGGGAACTGGCCGGAAAATCTCGACTACGTTTCCCACCTGCTCGACACGTTGCCCAACGTGATGGTCGACTTTGCCGCGCGTGAGGCCGAGTTGGGCCGCCAGCCCCGCCGTGCCCGCGAATTCTTCATTAAATATCAGGACCGCATCATGTTCGGCACTGACAACGGAATGGACGAGGCCATGTACCGCAACCACTTCCGCTGGCTTGAAACCTCTGATGAGTATTTCGATTACTGGGGATATCCGGGGCAGGGCCGCTGGAAGATTTACGGGCTGAATTTGCCCGATAAAGTGCTGGAGAAGATTTATCACAAGAATGCGGAGAGGGTCTTCGCAGAGTTCAAGGGAAACTAGATTCGTGGAAGGGCACGGCTTCAGCCGGTGCCGTCAGCGGCTTGGGAACGAAAAGGCTTCAGCCCCACGACAGAGCAGATGGAAGGACCTCCGAAATCTATTTTTCGGGCACTGCCGCTCCATCCGCCCGCGCGTCCGATCCTCCATAATTGACGCCCGTTTTCGAGTCGTGCAGCACGGCCTGGCCACGTCCCATGGCGGTTGTATATTCCCCGCGCACATCAAGTTGATGGCCCATGGCGGTGAGCTTCTGCCGCACCTCCTGCGGAACACGCGATTCGATCACAATATTGCAGCCGCGCTGCGGGCTGACGGTGAAACGCGGCGCTTCTAACGCCTCCTGAATATTCATGCCGTAGTCAACGAGATTCGAAACAAACTGCGCGTGCGCCAGCGGCTGGTTTGCCCCGCCCATGATGCCAAAGCCGATGTGCGCGGTGCCACGCTCCATGAACGCAGGGATGATCGTATGAAACGGCCGCTTGCGCGGAGCCAGAACATTCGGCGAAGAAGGATCGAGCGAAAACAGTGCCCCCCGATTTTGCAGCGCGAATCCCATGCCGCGCACGGCAATGCCCGCGCCAAACGCATCATAGTTACTCTGAATAAGTGAAACTATGTTGCCCTCGTGATCGACCACGGATAAATAAGTCGTATCGCTGAACGGTGGCCTTCCGGCCGTGACCTGGCAATTCGCCTTGTCGGGATCGATCAGCTTCGCCCGTTCGCGCGCATAATCTTTCGACAGAATTCCTTTTACCGGAACCTTGGCGAATCGCGGATCGCCGTTGTACCGCTCCAGATCAGCGTAGGCCAACTTCATGGCTTCGATTCGTTTGTGCAGTTCAGTGGCGTTGATCGGCCCGCCGGGCGACGGCGGTACCGTTTCCATAATGTTCAGCATTTCCAGTGCAGCCATGCCCTGGCCATTGGGAGGAAGCTCGTAGACCGTCCAGTCACGATAAGTGGTCGAGATCGGCTCGACCCACTCCGGCGCGAACTCAGCCAGGTCATCAGCCGCCATCGTTCCGCCGAGGCTCTGCGACGTGCTGATGATGGCGCGCGCGATCTCGCCCTTATAAAAAGCGTCAGGCCCTTGCTCGGCGATCAGGCGCAGCGTTTTCGCCAGATCGGGATTGCGAAATATCTGTCCAACTTCGGGGGTCTTGCCGTTAATCAGGTAGATTCGCCGCGACTCAGGATCGTTTGCAAACCAGTCCGCGGCGTCCGTCCAATAAGACGCAATAATTTCAGGAACGGGATAACCTTCATCAGCGTAAGAAACCGCCGATTGAAAAAGATCTTTCCATGCAAGGTGGCCGAACCTGTTGTGCAGCGCCTGCCATCCGGCTACGGCACCTGGCACAGTCACCGAATCGATCCCTGCGCCCGGCATTTCAGTCGCACCCTTCGCCTTCAAGTATTCGATCGTTAATCCCTTCGGCGCCCACCCGCTGGAATTCAGCCCGTACAGCTTTCCAGTTTTCGCGTCCCAATAGATCGCGAACAGATCGCCGCCAACGCCATTCATCATGGGCTCAGTGACGCCCAGAACAGCGTTCGCCGCGATTGCGGCGTCTATGGCCGATCCGCCGCGGGCCAGAATCTGCGCTCCAGCCTGCGAGGCCAGAACGTGGCTGGTAGCCACGATGCCGTAGCGGGTGATGGTCATCGAGCGGGCGGTGGAACGGTCTCGGGCGGACATGGAAGTTGTGAACAGCAACAAAGCAGCTACGATGCGAATTGAAAGTTTCATGGTATATCAGGGGCTGAGCCCCAGAGATTCGGCTGCGCTCACGCGGCTGTAAGGGCCGTACTTACACGGTTGTGTCCGCCAATTTGCATTGACGTTTTCCGGTCAGACGTGCTGATTATTTCTTCAATCCCGCCGTAAAGTTCGTCACCACGGTCACCGACTGGTTCACCTGCTGCGCCAGCCGCTCGAGCAGCAGCTTTTTGCCGTCGGGTGAAATGTCAAAGAAAGGAACCGTCAGAACTGTCCATCGGTTGACCAGCGTTTCAGCGGGACCGAATTGCAAAGCGCCGCCGACTTCCTTTACCGGTACTGCGACAACATTGGGAGCCAAATCAAAAAAGAGAAGCTCTTTGCCGTCTTTGCTCCACCGTGGAAACATTCCTCCGCTCGAGGAGACCTGCCACTTGCCCTGCCCGCCGCTCATGGGAATGACGTAGACCTCGAGCGAACCAGACTCGATTGATTGGTAGGCCAACCAACGGCCGTCAGGAGAAAGCCTTCCGGCACTACCCCTGGCTACCACCTCCCGCGGTTTGCGGTCGCCTTCAAGCGGCAAGGCCCAAATGTCTGTGCCTGTCCCCTGTGCACCATGCTGATACAGAATTGTTTTGCCATCGCGCGACCAATCGTTAGGTGTGATCGTTTCGTGATCGTCGGAGACGAGAAGCTCTTCCGTGCCGCTGCCATCGGATGGCTTGCGGTAGATGTTGTACTTGCCATCGCGATAGGAAAAATAGGCGATCCATTTGCCGTCCGGCGACCAGACCGGCTCAACGTTGGCTACGGGGCCGAAGGTCAGGCGGGTACGGACCCCGCGCGCCAAGTCTACGACCCAAATGTCATTGATGCCGGTATCGATTTGCAGTGCCACCCGATCACCCTGCGGGGAAAGGGTTGCGTATTGCAGGTTGGCAAGCTTGTCGCTCGCAACTGAGAGTTGCTTGCCGGTGCGGTCGGTCCAGATTAATTGCAGATCGCCAATGCCGCCGCTGCCGAAAGCAAGCAGGCCATTGTCGGAGGCCGAACTATCCATATGCCACGTGGTGGAGTCATTCACGACGCCCTTCGCCAGGCTCTGGGCTTCGCCGCTCAACTTTCCAGTTGCGGGATCAAAAGGCTGCGCCATCAACTGATCGCCGCTGGCGAACAGGAGATATCCATCGGCGTAAATGGCATTCGATTGAGAATGCAATAACAGCCGGTTTTCGCGGCCGTCCAACGATGCGTAGTAAATCGCATCATTGGCCGCCTTGGAGGCGTCGTGGGCTATCGCGATGTAGAGAAAGTGCTTGCCGTCGGGAAGAAAGAATGGCCAGCGATGCGATTCGGCCTGTGCAGCGTCAATTTGGGTGACCGCGGTGGGAGTTCCTCCAGTGGCGCGGATCTGCGAAATCGGGTTTAGCACACCCGCCGAGAATACGATAATGCCTCCGCTTCCCCATGCCCCGCCACGACCGGGACGTGCATCGCACAGAGATAGGGGAGTCCCGGCACTTACCTCGATCGTCTTCAGCTTCCCCTCGGCGAAAAATCCCAGGGAACGACTGTCCGGCGACCAGAAAGGAAAGACCGCATTGTCCGTGCCCGGAAGCACACGCGCCTCGAGCGAGTTCATGGGGCGAACCCACAGTGCAACTTTGCCGTCCGAACCGGTCGCCGTGAACGCAATGTTGGAGCCATCGGGCGAAAGCACCGGCGGTCCAGCGCGGTCGTCGGTCAGACGAAAGCTTGAATTCGGCGGAGGATCGATGAGCGTACGGATCGATTCTGCCGGCCGGGAACGATGGAATAATGCCCCGGCCGCCAGCCCGAGCGCCAAAACGATCAGCAGCGCTGAGACCCACCAGAGGTTCCGCCAACGATTGGTCGCCGGAGCCTTTGCAGAGACTAACTTCTCGCTCGCTATCCATTGCAGTTCCAGTTTGATGTCCTGCGCGTTCTGGAAGCGCTGATCGGGATTCTTTTGAAGACAGGTCTTTACCAGGTGTTCGAACGCCGCCGGCGTCTGCGGCTTGAGAGCACTGACCGGTTCGGGATCGCTTTCCAGGATTGATGACGCCAGTGAAATCTGGCTCTTGCCGGAGAATGGGCGCTTGCCCACGACCATTTCATACAGCACTGCGCCGAGCGCAAAAATATCCGACCGTGCATCGGCCTCTTTGCCCTCGATCTGCTCGGGCGACATGTACTGAATCGTGCCAATCACGCTGCCCGCCGTCGTCAGGGGCGTCAGCGGACTCGGCCCGCTCAATGTCGCGGCTGCAGTGAACGACGGTGGCGCTGATCCCGATCCCGCCGACGAAGCCTGCATACTCAACGGCTTGGCCAAGCCGAAATCCATCAGCTTTGCGCCCCCGGCCGTCAGCATGATATTTCCCGGTTTCAGGTCGCGGTGCACGATGCCGGACTTGTGCGCAACCGCCAGCGCTTCGGCGACCTCGATTCCAATCTTGCAAGTCTCATTTATCGAAAGCGGGCCTTTGCGCAGCCTGTCGGCAAGAGTTTCCCCGTCCAGAAACTCCATGACCAGATAGTCAGTCCCGTTCTGCGAGCCGATGTCATAGAGCTGGCAAATGTGCGGGTGATTCAGCGACGAAATCGTCCGCGCCTCGCGCTCCATGCGCTGCTTGAGTTCGGGCGAAGAAGAGAGATGCGAGGCCAGAACCTTCAAGGCAACTGTGCGATCGAGCCGAGTATCGCGGGCGCGATAAACCTCACCCATTCCACCCGCACCGAGGGGCGACTTGATCTCGTAAGGGCCAAGTTTTGTACCGGAAGTGAGAGCCATCGAGTCGCTATTTCTTCAGTCCTGCCGCAAAGTTCGTCACCACGGTGATCGATTGGCTCACCTGCTGCGACACCAGATTCAGAAGGATTCTCTTGCCGTCTGGCGTGACGTCGTAGAAGCCCAACTGGTTGCTCGTAGAGTTGGAAGCGAGCTGCTGAGCGGCGCCAAATTGCAGTCCTCCGCCGACTTCCTTCACTGGCACGGAAAAGACCGAACGGGTGGCCTGGTTGAAGTAGTAGAGTTCCTTGCCATCACGTCCCCACTGCGATTGAAATCCGCCGTTGGTGGAAACCTGCCATTTGCCCTGCCCGCCGCGGAAGGCTACCACATACACCTCCGGCACGCCGGATTCGCCGGATGTGTAGGCGAGCCAGTGGCCGTCCGGGGAAAGATGTCCATCGGCAGCGAAGGAGTTCGCCGTGCTCCGCGGCACTACCAACCACGGCTTGTGCTCTCCCTCCAGCGGCAAAGCCCAGATCTCCCAATAATTCGCAGACGGACCGCGCGAATACAGAAGGTACTTGCCATCAGGCGAAACGTCGGAAGAATTGGCCACCTGGTCATCGCTGATCAGCAGTTCTGCCGCGCCACTACCGTCGGAGGGTTTGCGATACAGTTTTGTGTGAACATTGCTATCGACCGACGTGTAGAAGATCGACTTGCCATCGGGCGACCAGACGGGATCGTCGTTCTCGACCGGTCCAAACGTCAGCCTGGTCTGCACCGCGCGGGCCACGTCGTATACCCAGATGTCGTGGTTTCCGGCGCCGTTGTCAATCTCGAGAGCGATGCGGTCAGCTTGAGGGGACAGCTTCGCGGATGCCAGGTTGGCAACCTTCTTGGCCACTGTCCCAATCTCTTTTCCATTGCGGTCCGCCCAAACCAATTGCTGATCGCCCGTTCCGCCATTGCTGAAAACCAGCAGTCCGCTGTTGGAGGCGGAGGTGTCCACGTGCCAGGTGCTGGCGTCTTCCATGACTCCGCTGGCCAGGTTCTGTATCTCTCCGCGCAGCGTTCCCGTGGCGGGATCGAACGACTGCGCCATCAGCTGGCCGCCACGCATAAACAAGAGAAAGCCCGCGGCGTAGATGGCGTTCGATTGTGAAGTAACCAGCTTGCGATTTTCGCGGCCATCCACGGATGCGTAATATACGGCATCGGATGCGGGGTCGCGGGCGGCAACAAACAGGTAGAGAAAATGCTTTCCGTCGGGGAGGAAGAATGGCCAGCGATGAGAAGGGGGCTGTCCGGCGTCGAACTTGGTGACCGGAGAGGGTGTTCCTCCGCTGGCGCTGACGCGCACGATGGGCGATAGGGCCTCGGGAGCGAACAGGATAGTTCCATCGGGGCCCCATGTGCCTCCCCTGCCGAACACGGCGTCGCACACCACTAGCGGTGAGCCGCCATTGAGGTCAACCGTCTTCAACTTGGCTCCGGCGAAGAAGCCCAGCGACCGGCTATCGGGCGACCAGAAGGGGAAGGTCGCTCCATCGGTGCCCGCAAGCATGTGCGCTTCCGGCGCATTCAAGGGACGCACCCAGATCATGTTCTTGGCGTCCGATCCGGTGGCCACGAAAGCGATTGAGGACCCGTCGGGCGACAAGACAGGTGGTCCGGCAAAATCACCCACCAGGTCGAGGGTGGCGTTCGCGGGAGGATTAATGGCGGCGCGGATTGATGATGCTGTTTGAGAAGGATGGTAGAGA
This sequence comes from Candidatus Sulfotelmatobacter sp., assembly GCA_030039165.1. Lineage (GTDB taxonomy): Bacteria > Acidobacteriota > Terriglobia > Terriglobales > Acidobacteriaceae > Sulfotelmatobacter. Next base: position 15,314 of record JASHQM010000101.1, read on the forward strand.
AAGATTCCTGCGGCGCCGAGGAAAATTGCAGCTACGAGAGCGGCCGCCCAGAAAAGCCGCTCGCGGCTGCGAGAAGAAGCGGGCGTCACCGGCGCAGCCGTCGGAGACGACTTGTCAGCCTCGATCCACTGCAACTCCAGCTTGATGTCGTGCGCGGCAAGATAGCGGTCGTCTGGATTTTTTTGTAAGCATGTTTTGACGACATGATTAAACGCCGCGGGCGTCTGTGGCTTGAGCTTGCTGACTGGCTCGGGATCGCTTTCCAAAATCGCCGAGGCCAGCGAGATCTGGCTCTTGCCGGAAAATGGCCGCTTGCCGGTGACCATTTCGTACAGTACGGCCCCCAAAGCAAAAATATCCGACCGCGCATCAGCTTCTTTACCCTCGATCTGCTCAGGAGACATGTACTGAATCGTGCCGATCACGCTGCCCGCGGTCGTCAGCGGCGTCAGCGGACTCGGCCCGCTCATAGTAGCTGCGGCCGTAAATGACGGAGGTGCCGATCCCGATCTAGCCGATGACGCTTGCATTGCCAGAGGCTTCGCCAGGCCAAAATCCATGAGCTTGGCGCCGCTTTCGGTGAGCATAATGTTCCCCGGCTTCAGATCGCGATGCACGATGCCGCTCTTGTGCGCGGCAGCCAGCGCCTCAGCCACCGCAATGCCGATTTTGTAAATTTCGGGCAGCGCAAGCGGTACCTTGCGCAGCTTCTCGGCCAGAGTTTCGCCCTCAAGAAACTCCATGACCAGAAAATCGACGCCGTTCTGCGACCCGATGTCGTAAAGCCGGCAGATGTGTGGATGATTCAGCGAAGAGATCGTCCGCGCTTCGCGCTCCATGCGCTGCTTGAGTTCGGGTGAAGAAGAAAGGTGCCCGGCTAGAACCTTTACCGCAACGCTTCGGTCAAGCCGAGTGTCGCGGGCCCGGTAAACTTCCCCCATCCCACCCGCGCCTACTGTGCCTACGATTTCATAGGGACCAAGTTTCGTGCCAGTGGTTAACGCCATGTGTGGCGACATTATAAACCCGTGTTTGCTCTATAAAAGATGTCATTCCGACCCGGGCCGCAGGCGCGATGAGGAACCTGCTTCCATGACTTGGCCGGCGTTCTGCGAATGCGTTGCCGGCACATCCCCGAGCAAGGTGTAAACTTCCGCTCATGCCAGCTCTCCGGATTGGAAAACGCACGGCCTTCGCATCATCCGCAGCGGAGAACTCAACCCCAACACTCCGCAAACTTCCGGCATGACTCGCGCCGAAGCCATCTCACACGCTCGCGTTGGTGCGAGTAAGCTCTGGGCCGGAACGGTCGTTGTTCATCCCAATGCGAAGACGGGCCCACATCATCATGGCGAACTCGAAACTGTTATTTATATCGTTCGCGGCCGCGCCCGCTTTCGCTGGGGCGATCATCTTGAATTTGTCGACGAAGCCGGACCTGGAGATTTTGTCTACGTTCCGCCGTATGTTCCTCATCAAGAACTAAACGCCCGCAAAGATCAACCTGTAGAAGCCGTGATCGTGCGCAGCGGCCAAGAGCCGATTGTCGTGAATCTCGATATTCCAAGTCCGGAAGATTCGCCGCAAGGGGAACAACGCGATCCGTTCCACTCCGCCTGAGATGAAACGACTCAGCAAGGGAGGAAGAAGTTCTCAGTCCTCGACCAGCCAATCCAGCGCTTCCTCGCGGGTCTTGAAGGTGGGAAGATCGCGCTGGGAAAAGTTTTTGAAATGTTCGTAGAAGACCGGTGGCAGGCTCTCGGTGCCGATCCACGCTGATTTTTTGATATAGGGGCGATCGAGCACGAGCACTTCTTTGGCGCGGGTGGCGACCTTCTTGTCAATCTCGGCGCCGGTGAAGTCGGCGAAAGACAGCAGGGATCCCGGAGCGTGGCGGGCAATATCGGCGCGGATTTGCTCCAGTAGCAGGAGAATTTCTTTTGCCTTGCAGTGGGAGAAGTCGATGACGTAGATGACGTGGCCCTTATGCTTGATGAAGCGAAGGCGTTCTTCGGGTTGAGTGGCTTGTGCGTCCATGCGAGTCGCTCCTGAGAACTCCCCAGAAACCGCTCAGAAT
>JASHQM010000102.1 GCA_030039165.1 Candidatus Sulfotelmatobacter sp.
AGTAACCACACTTGAGTGCTCTTGTCGGACAGTACGGTAATTGTCACAATGCACTCAGAAACGGAGATCAGTTTTCAGTCCTCCCCGGTTCTGCTGGTAGGCAAATCAAAAACTGAAACTGGAGGGACTGTATGAAACCGGCACTGGTGTTGAGCTACAATCAATCGGGCAAGGGATTCAACGTGTTTCGGGTAACAGGCCCCTCTCTGGTGGCGGCAACGATAGTGGCCCTGGTTATGACCATCTATCTTGCCAAGTCTGTGTAGGAATCGCCACCGTTTTCATCAAACGATGCCTAGCATTACAATGATTCTCTGTGGCTGCCTTGTATGGATAGCGAAGAACAACAGGAAGTGCTTAGCGGCTGGAAAGACATTGCGCGTTATATGGGTAAGGGGGTTCGCACCGTGCAGCGTTATGAGCGAAATCTCGGCCTGCCTGTGCGACGGCCTGCGGGCAAACCGCGCGGTTCAGTTGTCGCGGCGAAATCAGATTTGGATTTATGGGTAAGATCGTCCGCCACAGCGCAAGAGTCCTTTAACAGAAAGACACTGAACATTGAAGCTTATCTAATTGCGGAAGTCCAAAATGGGCTTCGTGAACGGGCGGAACTGCACGCCGAGATGATGCGATTACGAAAAGATTTGAGAACGAGTGTGGAGAAGGTTCATGCGAGTATTCTGCGCCTGCGTCAGCAGCTAAACGAGACTCGGCGGCGTCATGACTCCATGTCGAAGGTGATTAGAGAGTATTCAATGGCAACCTGTCACTCCTTTCCTGCCGGTGGAAAGCATCCAAAACCGAATTAGACCACGACGTAGATCAGCCATTCTTACTGCTGCATCGTGCCAGACACAACCGTGTTGGTGTCAGTTTCAGTCGCGAGCATCTCATTGCCGGAGCTGACGACGACGCCGCTGTCGTTGCCCCTAACCGTGCACGGAGTCTGTGTCAACTTGTACTCGATGAAATTGCCATTACGCCATCCGGAAGGTAGTTTCGTGTTCTCTATTACCAATACTTTATAGCAAATAGGCTTACTCCCTCCCAGACAAGGCCATCCCCGGCCTAGTATCCGGCTGCTGGATTCGATCCAGAGAGATGAGATCGATGGCCCAGCTACCGATAGCCCGAAGGGCTGATCGAGCTTGCCCGCGACCACTACCGGTTGGACAAGATGTACACAAGACTTGGACCTATCCTGTCCACCTTTCATGCACAGGAACAAAGCTACATCTTCGTGTTTCTTGTCTTCTGCGTAATCCAACGCAGTGGCTCCCTTGTGGTCCCTGTGGTTGATGTTGGCCTTGCTAGAAATTAATAATGTGACGACATCATTGTGTCCGGCTCGTGCCGCCCAATGCAATGGAGTCTGCCCGCCTGAATCCTCGACATTTACTTGGGCCGCCCTCGCTAGAAGTGCTTTCGCCACCTCCGAATGACCTTTATCCGCCGCCCAGTGCAACGGTGTTGTACCGTCGCTCGCAGTAGCGCTCACGGCTGCTTTGTAAGCCAGCAGCAATTCTGCCACGCTACGATCACCGACACTTGCCGCCCAGTGCAAAGGCGTCCAGCCATCCTTGTCCCTCGCATCGACCTCGCCTTTAGCAAGCAGTAATGCGCGGGCAACCTCGAGGTGTCCAGTGCGTGCGGCCCAGTGCAGCGCGGTTAGGGTAGTGTGCAACACGGTCCGTTCTCCGCAGTCCGATTTGCCTTGGGGAACTCGCGAGAAATGGGCATATTTCGCTTAACTTCCGGAAAAGACAGACCAAAATTCTCTGCAGTCCAGACTGCATGGCGGAGCGCCCAGTCTGGCGCTACCCGTTCTCTGATTGAATTCCCTGCTAACAGGGAAAAATACAGGGAATTCGCGAGATTTTGCTCTCGAAAAAGCGCGCTTTTCTCTCTAACCTGCACATTTTGCTGGGAAAGATCGCGATCTCTGCTCGAATCGTAACAGGGAACGATCAGGGAAGTAACAGGGAGAAAGCAGGGAAATTGGAGAGAGGAACAGGGGCTACAAGCTGGCGCCAGTATGTCTCGACGAAAACTTCACTCTTGCCCAGGCATCATAATCTCAAAGCATCTGACTCGCGAAGAGCGACGGAAACGAATCCACCGCGGATTGGGCTGTTGTCTTGGGGTTTACTGAGTGTGAAAAGATCTGCATTCTTCGAACCCTAGCGAAAGAGCCTCCGTCCCGCATCTGCTGAAACAGAAGGGTTTTTTTCATATCCCCGGTCGGCCCTCTAATTGCATCACTAGTAATACAATAGATATTATAGTAATTTAGTCTTTAGCGGGGGGAACTGGGGTTGCAATCAATGAATGAGAGCAGTGCTTTCTTATCTAGGTTAGTCATTATCGGAGGGGGATTCAGTGGGGCGTGCCTAGCGGCCACTTTGCTGCGTAGGTGCGGGCCTTCGATGTCAGTTGTTCTGATCGAGCGGGAAGGCTATCCCGGCCGTGGAGTGGCTTACAGCACGGAGTGCTCCGGGCATCTGCTGAACGTGCGGGTACAAAACATGAGTGCGATCGCCGACGATCCGCAGCATTTCTTGCGCTGGGCACGGCTTCACTACGACCGTCGCATAGAACCACACGATTATATTCCCCGCCGGGTTTTTGGCCGATACGTCGAGTCCGTTCTCAATGAGGCGTGCGAGGCAACTGCGGCCAGATTCGAATGGAAGCAGGATGAGGCAATTGCCGTAGCCCGTACTGCCGGTAAAGCAGAAATCACTCTTCGCAGCGGCGAAAGAATCGTCGCCGATAAGGCTGTTCTCGCGCTCGGCAATTTCCCACCCGCCAGCCTGAGATTTCCTGGTCAAACCAGGACAGGCGCACGTTACATTTCCAATCCTTGGCCCGCCCGAGCTCTGCACGACGTCAATTTAAGTGGCAATGTCCTTCTCGTAGGGTCCGGCCTCACGAGTATTGATGTCGGAATCTCTTTGCGCGAACGAGGATTCAAGGGCAAGATTCACCTGCTCTCACGGCATGGATTGCTGCCGCAGCAACATAGATCCAAGGCCTCAGAGCCGTGGCAGGTATTCTGGGACCATACATCTCCGCGCACGGCACGCGGCCTGCTCCGCCTGATTCGATCCCAACTACGGCGCGCCGAATACGAACACGCCGATTGGCGCTCCGTTATAGACTCGCTACGGCCGGATGCACAAAAGGTATGGCGATCGCTGCCTGTGCAAGAGCAACGCCGATTCCTTCGCCATCTGCGACCCTATTGGGACGTGCATCGGCATCGGGTGGCTCCGCAGATCGGGACGATGCTCGCGGCGGACCTCGGCGAAGGAACAATGGAGATTCATGCCGGGCGAATTGTCGAATATGCCGAGGACAGAGAGGGCGTTTCCGTTTCATATCGTGACCGGCACTCCGCGGAAATCCGCCCACTGCGAGTGCATCACGTTATTAGCTGTACCGGTCCGGACTCCGATGTGTGGAGGATTGACAATCCTCTATTGAAAAACCTCTTGCAGGAAGGATTGGGGCGACCCGACGTATTTTCCTTGGGCCTAGATACGGCTGAGGACGGCGCTCTAATTGACGCCTACGGTGTGCCGAGCGACCTTTTATATGCGCTTGGGCCACTTCGTAAAGGTAACCTTTGGGAGTCGACTGCCGTCCCTGAGATTCGTGCCCAAGCTGCGGAGTTGGCACTGCAGTTGGTCTCGAACGCCCGGGAGCTTGATAACGCGCTGACCTTGGGCAATTTGTCTCCGGTTTAACCATCAGACGATCGCTCGGCCTTCTGCGGTGACCGAATTTACGTAATATGGTAAGCGTTACTGGCTGGTTCGACCGTTGGCTCCAAGCGGATTCGCCCCAGTAAGGACTGGTCACGAGATCTCAGACTTCGCAGTCCGACTATACCTCCCTTCGATCTCAGCTACGTTTGTCACCTCCGTGTGATCAGTTTTTCGATTGTGCAAATCTCGGCATTGCATGAACGGGGATCGTGTGGCACACTCGCCGTATCATGGAAACCTCAAGTTTTTCTCTCTCGTACGTCGAGAGCGATCCACGAACCCATCAGCCCTCAGCGTGCATCTATGTGAAACCCGCGGGCGGGCCGGAAATGCTGATCACATCGCCGGGCCTGACGTTCATCGAGCTCGACTGCGAGCTTCGCCGATTGCACGCCGAGTTGGACGCGATTCGCGCGCAGGCCAAAAAGAAATTCTACAAGGCCGAGGCGGCCGCCGCGGCGGCATCTTAAAAGTCTTGCCGCGCAGTTCGGCAAACTTCGTGTCCATCTGAAGGTCGGTCATTGCCCATACTGCCTCGCTCTCCGAACCAGAATTACCACTTGCCTGCTAGGAGCGAGCTCCGTAATGTTCTGGCAGGGGTATGCAGCCATGCATCTGGGGGAAATCATCGCTACGTATGATCTCGGTCTGGCTCTGCGCGGGGAGAGTGGAAAATTCGAAGTCACAAGCCCTACCGGCGAGGTCTATCACGTAACTTGCAAACCGAACCATTCCATCTCCAGTCTGGAGTGGGCCGGAAACAGAAACAATCCTCAGCCCTTCCTCATTCGGAAAATGACGGAAACCATTTCGCTTGAGAGCGGAAAGGAAGCGACTGCCACGCAAGCCCGGACCGGCGGAACTCCGTTTCTGCTTGACTCTCAACCGGACGATGGCGAGCCTTTGTTCGCTACAGGCAAACTCGCGGCGCTGCCAAAGACGACAGGAGCAAATTCTCTGCGCTGGGAGGCGGCAGGGTTGGACCTTGTCTATCTGGAGAACGCGCAGGAGACGGGACAACTGTCAGCCTGGGTTTCGGTAAGAAGCGAGCGCAACAGCCGGACTGGCGAGCCTGAGACATCAATGACCGCCCGCTGCACAACCTTCAACGAACTGGATGCGGAAATCCGAAAACTGCACGCGCGCCTGGATGACATCCGCTCGCGTGCCAGAAAAAAGTTCTACATGGCTCACGCTCCCGCTGCAACCGCATAAAGCGTACTGCTCAACAAATTCTTTTTGTAAGAGGCGTGGAAAAGCCTGCCGAAATCCAAATCGGCAGGCGCCTCGTCTTCGCGGCTCGCCCCGACAAACCGGAGCCGGAAGCAGAGGCCGAGACAATTTATCAAATAATATCTAGTAATTCAATAGACAAAGTGGTAAATTGTTTAAGTTTGTTTCGTTCCGCCCGAGCACAAGGTTGAGGCGCGCGGGGAGACAAGTCTGCTCGCGGCGCGCTTTGCCTTTCGTCCGTAAGCTTTCGAGTAGTGATATGTGAGGAAAATCACAGACAAGATATACGGCACGTGATGTATACTTCGTTGACCCCGACAAAGAGGCGCACGAGATACCGCTCATCGAGGCGGCACCAGGCAGCAAGAACGCGCCCGATCACCCATCATTACTCTATCGGCAAGAAGTGCTTGCCTGTTTTTAATTCACCGGCGCTGTACAAAAAAGTTCTTCTTCAGCATTAAGGAGCTTAATCGCATGGCGACTGCAGAGGTCCGTCATACGCTGAACGAGCAACAGGCCCGTCAGCTTGCTACCGTAACGAAAACGGTCCCGATGATGGAGGCGATCACGCCGCGTTGGCTGATCACCTTCCTTTCCTGGGTGCCCGTCGAGGCCGGCGTTTATCGGCTGAACAAAGTCAAACCCACGCGTCCTGGGACTCGCACCATTGAGTGCAGTCCGGACGAAGAAATCGACCTACCTGAAATTTACGTCGACTACGAAGAGAAACCGCGCGAGTACACGCTGAACGCTGTCACCAGCGTTTTGGATGTGCAGACGCGCATCTCCGACCTGTATCGCAGCCCGCACGATCAGATCCGCGAGCAGTTGCGGCTGATGATCGAAAAGGTGAAAGAGCGGCAGGAGCGGGCGCTTGTCAACAACACCGAATACGGCCTACTCAACAACGTCGCTCCGGAAATGAAGGTGAAAGCGCGCGGAGGAACTCCCACGCCCGACGACATGGACGACGTCATTTCCAAAGTGTGGAAAGAGCCAAGCTTCTTCCTGGCGCATCCGCGTGCTATCGCGGCGTTCGGGCGCGAGTGCACGCGCCGCGGCGTTCCTCCGCCGACGGTCACCATGTTTGGCAATCCCTTCATGACTTGGCGCGGGATTCCGATTGTTCCGTGCGACAAACTGCCACTCAAGGCAGAAACCACGGACATCCTCCTGCTGCGCACGGGCGAAAAGAAGCAGGGAGTGATCGGGCTGTTCCAGCCGGGTCTGCCCGGAGAAGTTTCTCCCAGCTTGTCGGTCCGCTTCATGGGCATCAACCACAAGGCGATCGCGTCATATCTGATTTCACTTTATTGCTCGATCGTCGTCCTGACCGAAGACGCCCTCGGGGTATTGGAGAACGTCCATGTCGACAAATACCACGAGTACAAATAATGGATCGAGCAACGGAGCTAGCAGGCCGAAAGCGACTGTTCCCAAATCGGCTCCGGTAGACGTCGGAGGGGCGGCGCGGTACTACCCCTTCGGCGCCATTCCTTTGCCCGATCCCGCGACGATTGAAAGGCTGGCCAACGAGTTTTTCCTGGCGATGCCGCGAAGCCTTGGCGAGAACGGCGGCCTGGCTGACCACCCTCCGGTCTCTGAAGCGGAGTCGGACGAGATTCCCGTGACGACATTTCCCGAAGGTGTTCCGATTCGTGAAACCGCACAGGAATGGGCTCCAAGTGCGTCGGGCTCACCGCCAGCGACCACAGTCGGTCCACTCTCAGAAACCGATCTACGCGCGATCGCCGCGTCGTTGGCGGGAGCAACGGCGGTCGTGCCAGGAGCGCCGAGCACTGCGCCAACACCGCCGACTGCAGGCTCGCCGCCTGATTTTTTCGCAGAAAACAAAACGTCCCATTTCATGGCTGCTCCTACCTTGCCATCAGGCAGCGAAATGTTGTCCTTTCCAGGCATTCCAGCGATTATGCCTATTACACCGCCGATTTCATCTCCGGCCGGCGCGGATGTGAGTGCTGTTCCGCTATCGATCGAGGGCACGGCCGTTGTGCCCGGAACCACGCCGTATTCCGTGGAAGGCGGAAAAGGCACATCTCCTGGCGCAGCTCCCGTGCTGCCCCCGATCAACGAACTGTTTTCTTTTGCGCGCGTGCCGGCAATTCCCACCACTCCCGGCTTGCAGACCGTGCCCAATCTTGCGGCTCCGGCCTCGACTCCGTCGGTGGAGACGCCCCGCGCTGCAAGCAACAGCACGACTGCCGCCCCGAGTCTCGCGACGACGACCCCGCATCACGATGTGAAATCCGTTACGCCCGCGGTTCCGAGTTTCACGTCGCCGGAGCTGGCGGGGACTTCAAGGCCGGGAGCAGCCGATCCGTCTTTAGCAACTGCGCTAAATGACAAATCCGTCTATCCCGGCACCGCTGGCGAGCTTCTATCGTTAAGCGAGTTATTTTCCTTTCCCGGATTGCCGAGTGCACAGTCGGGTCCCGGCATGCCTTCCACTTCGGCCAACGCGGATTCAACCGAGAAGGACATGCGCAAGCCAGGTTCGCCCCCAAACATGGCGGGCATCGGAAATGTCGCAATAGCCGAACCGGAACGGGTGAGCACGGAAACGCAGGCGATACCGAGACCACCATCTTCTTCAATTGGAATTCAACCTTTCGAGTTTATTCCCGGCCTTGAGCCGGCGGCGCTTGGAATCTCCAAACGTCCCCTCGATGCCCAACTGATCCGGCGTGACTTCCCTATTCTCGAAGAGCGCGTGCATGGCCGTCCGTTGGTCTGGCTGGATAACGCGGCGACTACGCAGAAACCGAACGCGGTGATCGACCGCATCTCCGATTTCTATCGCCACGAAAACTCCAACGTTCATCGTGCGGCCCACGAACTGGCGGCGCGCTCCACCGACGCGTATGAAGGCGCGAGAGAGAAGACTCGCCGATTCCTCAATGCCGGTTCGACACGGGAAATCGTCTTCGTGCGCGGGGCGACGGAGGGCATCAATCTGGTGGCGCAAGCCTGGGGACGACGCAATGTTCGCCAGGGCGATGAAGTGGTTATCACCTGGCTGGAGCATCACGCGAACATCGTTCCCTGGCAGATGCTGTGCTCCGAGAAAGGCGCAAACCTGCGTGTGGTCCCGGTGAATGATCGCGGGGAGATCATCCTAGAAGAGTACGAAAAGCTGCTCGGACCGCGGACCCGCATGGTCGCCTTTCCGCAAGTGTCGAACGCGCTCGGAACAATCACACCCGCGAGGGAGATGGTCGAACTGGCGCATCGCTACGGCGCGCGCGTACTGATCGATGGGGCACAAGCTGTCTCGCACATGCCGGTGGATGTGCAAGTTCTCGATTGCGATTTTTACGTCTTCTCCGGGCACAAGGTTTTCGCGCCGACAGGAATCGGCGTTGTCTACGGAGAACTCGACGCCCTCGAGAGCATGGCACCGTGGCAAGGCGGCGGCAACATGATTGCCGATGTCACATTCGAGAAAACGACCTACCAGCCCGCTCCTGCGCGCTTTGAAGCGGGGACCGGCAACATCGCCGATGCCGTCGGCCTGGGAGCTGCGCTCGACTACGTCAGCGAAATTGGGATGGAAAATATCGCCGCCTACGAGCACGACCTTCTGAATTATGGCACAGCGAAACTGCTCACTGTCCCGGGCTTGCGCATGATCGGCACGGCTCGCGAAAAGGCTGGGGTGATGTCATTCGTTCTCGATGAAGTTCGCACCGAAGATGTCGGCGTCGCGCTAAACCAGGAGGGTATTGCGGTGCGTTCGGGGCACCACTGCGCCCAGCCGATTCTGCGCCGTATGGGCGTCGAGAGCACGGTTCGGCCTTCGCTTGCCTTCTATAACACTTGCGAGGACATCGATGCATTGATCGCTGCCCTGCTGCGTATTCAGGCAGGACGAGGCCGGCGGGAGTTGTAGCCGAAAGATTCTTATTGCTCTTGGTCGAGTGGAAACGGACGAAGTGTTTTCGTTACGGACATCCGGCGCAGAGCGAAGTGCGCGTGGCATAGTACCCGAAGGATACCTGCCCGGACGGAGTTGGTGGTGTTGTAGGCGGAACGGAGTTTACGAGATCCGTTTCAACGAAGAATCCGTGGCCTGAGTCGATGAAGTAATAATCTATCGATATCTGCGGAGAGAAGGCCAAGCTGCTCAGCAGGGAGTTGTTCGTCCCGACCAAGTAACCGGCAAAAGGACCAGACGCCGTCGGCACGGAGAACGTACCGTTGAACGGCTGATCCTGAGTGGCGCCGAAATCAAGATTCACATCGGTGATGCCGGACAGAGACGGTGGCGTGGTTGCAGGTGTCACATTCAACTGAGCTGTCCCGTCATTTTCGCTAACGCCAGAAAGATCCTGCGCGTAACTGAACCCATACTCACCGCTGAAGGTCGGAGTCGTGGTCGATTGCGGATAGGCTATCCCCGCGCCAAGCGAGGGATAATGTGTATCTCCACTTTGCAGAACCAAGGGTGGGTTCCCGTTACCGGTGAGATAGAAGTAAAGCGTGGGCGTATATCCGTGATCGGGCTCCGGATTGAACGTAATCGAAGTCAGGCTGGCACGACCGGTCCCGCTTGCGTCGACGGAATATGTGCCAGTAAATGGAAGGCTGATCTGCGCACCGGTTTGCGGATTCGCATTAGTTCCCTGGACCGTATTTAAAGCGAGAAAAGTATCGGTAAATCCACTGTCGAAGTTGCCATTGCCATCGGCAGTGAATAGGCCAGCGGCTGTTAAAGTAAGCGGCACAGTATTGGAATTGCTTAGGTCCACTCCCGTCAGCCCGAAAACGTAGGTCCCAGAGAATGAGGAGTTGGCGGTAAAAGTACCCGTGGCAGTTCCCTGGCCGATGGCCTGGCCGGCGGTCAAACCAAAAGGTGAGACGCTGGTGAGCGAATCATCAGTTTCGATAAGTTTGATGTGGGCATTGTCAACCGTGTATCCCGTGAACTGAAGAGGAATGAGCTTGTTTCCAGATCCAAAGGGCGCCATCAGACTGAATACGACCGCGCCAAATTGATCGCGCGCAGTGAGGGTTCCGGAGATCCCCAAAGCGGTCGCATTAATCTTCTTGGCCAAAATCTCATCCGTGATACTGCCGTTACCAGAGATCCCGGTCGCAGAGTCGATGTTGAGAATACCGCCGAACGACAGGGGCTTCGAGTTGAGCACGTCCGTACCGCTTACGACGAAGGCATACCCTCCGGAGGGCGCTTGTGGCGTCGATTGCAAATCCATGGTTCCGGTGGCGGAAACACCGGTCGCCGCATTTCCGAGATCCATTTGAGAAATCAATGCATGAGAACTGGAAAGGTATACGAAAGTAAAGGTTTCCACACCGTTTTGCCCAATTCTTTCGTCTTTGGTGTTTATGGTGATCGCACCGCGTCCGTCGCTGCCCAGAAAATAGCTGCCGGTGAGTGCGGTATCCGACAACGAGCCTGAGATGTAATTGGCCGTTTGCTCGCCGTTCGTAATATTCCCATTCCCATCGAGCACCAGAGCGGCGGCAAATTGATAAGGATTGAGACTCGAATCCACGCCCTGGGCCTCGAGAACATACGTGCCCGCCGCGATATTTTTGTTAAAGCTAGTAATTGTCACGGGAGCGACCACGTTCGTCGAGGGAGACGCAGTTGAATAAGCGACAATTTCTACAGTAATGCTGCTGGCGGGAATAGTCGAAGGGGCAGTATAGGAGGTGGCCCCACCGCTGGCAGTATGAAGAATGCTGAGCGAACCGCAGTTACCCGCGCCAACACTGCTGGAACACGCCAAGGACCAATCCACTCCATAATTATTAGGGTCGTTCGTGACCACAGCGGTGAGATTCTCAGTAAAGCTGACAGCGAGCGATCCCGCGGGCTCTGGGTGAAACGCAATCGTGATCTGGGACTGCGACGCCAGTGTAGGATTCTGCACATTTGCCGTGCTTCCTCCCCCGCATCCGGCCAGGGATACGACCGTTGCCGTCGCCAAAAGAAAGAGAACCCGCTGTTGAATTGCCACCGTCGACCTCCCGGAGTCGAATTTCGTTTTGCAGTGCGTCATTGCGTTATGCTTCCAAGCTGCCAGTTCTTCATGAAATCGACTCCGCAAGACAACTCTATTGGCCTGTGCCTCGCAAATAAACCACTTGTGGCTGATTGAACGGCTCAGGCGAGTAATTAATGGTGAGAGTTCCGGGCTCGAATCCTACGCCGCTGGGAGTGAAGGTCACCGTCAGCGTACAACTCGCGCCGGGCGCTAACGTGACCGAGCAATCGTCACTCTCGGTGTAGTTGCCCTGCACCAGTATCTTTCCCACGAAGGTTATAGTTTGGGGATTCTGCAGCGTCGGATCGTTGAGCAGAGTAATCGACAATGCGGAAGTGGTTGTGCCATTACTCACAGATCCAAAATCCAGGCCAGCACTTGGCGACATGCGCAGAGGGCTTGGGTTATTGGCCTTCAACTCCACCGGAAAGCGGCCGCTATCGATTTCGCAGTTCGGCGGCGTCGGCAGTTCATTGAGAGCATTCGTGCACTGCACCGTATTCAGCTCGAGGAAATAATCCAGCCCGTTGTCTATGTCGGTGTTTGGTTGCGGCACATACGTTATTTGCACGCCGCAGGTGGCTTGCGGTGCCAGCAATGTTCCAGTACAGGTATCAGACGAAATCTGGAAGTTGGGAAGCGACGTTCCGGGGTCACTATCGCAGTTGTACTGGATGGTGCTGCTATCTGGTGTGATCGGATTGGTAACGCCAGGAGGGCTGCCTACTACCTGCAAGCCGGCAACGTGGCTGCTTGCCGATAGAGGGTGCGGCAGTGTGAGTGAACCCCTCGGTGGGTTCACGCAAGGCGCAGTGCCGAGTATCTGCAGCGCGCTCGCGCCGCCATTAGTGAAGGAGAGCGCTTGAGGAAGACTCGCTTCGGCCGGGCTCAGGGCTTGTTCTGCACCAAAATCGAGCTCGGGAGTGGACGGTTCAATAGCGCTGACGCCGGTGCCAGCAATTGGAACGGCGAAAGACGTATCGGCGTCTGCGCTAGACGGGCTTGTGACCGTCAAGGTCGCACCCAGGGGAAAGGGGCAATATTCGGGTGAAGCTCCGAGGATGGACTGTCCAGTTCCTGATGCGGGGAAGGGCACCCAAGGACAGCTTTCCTGGGGAGCAAACGTAACTGTGATTGTGCAAGAAGCTCCCGCATCAAGGGTGAAAGGCGTTCCGAATGGAGACGCGCAGGTATCCTGGTGGTTAAAATTCGGATAACCATCGAAATCGCTCGGAGCATTATTGAAAGCCCCGGGATTCACGTTCCACTGGAGGGCCAAACCGTTCAGCGGCGAGCCGGAGTTATTCGTGAGCGTGATCGTCTGCGTGCTTGCGCTGGATTCCAGCATTTGAGCTGGAAAAGTTAGGACTGCCGGACTCATGGTGATGGGTTGCTGGCAAGCGGTTGAGCCGTTCAGTGCGATACATATGTTTCCCGAGTCTCCAGCCAGGGTAGTATCGCTCAGACTGCCTGGACACGAGCTTGTGGCAACCATGTACGCTGGCCCGGGTCCCTGCAGAATGTAGCCGCTCTGCACAGACTGAACGGTGACGGGATTTACTCCTGTCGGCGACGCAGGAGGCGCCCCGATCTGACCGATGTTTGCTCCATTGTTGCCAATGATCTGCAAGACGACCGAGTTGCCGCTGATCTGGCCATTCACGGAAGCACTCGAAACGCAGGGGTAGTCGCTGAGGCTGGTGGCAGGATCTGTAAAAATCAGAATGCCGGTGATTGTCGCGTTGCTGGCGCCAATATTTTGCCCTTGAGTCAGATTGCCTGAAACCAGAAAATCTTGATTGCTTAGGCCTGAGTCTTCGCTGGTGCTATGAAAATTTCCCTGGATTGGCCCTGAAATTGAAGGTACCGAGACTGCACTCCAAGACAAACCCGTTTCGGCGTATCCGCATGGCGAACCACCGACCGCCGTCCCCGCTGTCGAGTTGTACGTCCCCGTCATCGTCGTGCCCGCGGAACTCAGCTTCCCGGTGAGCGTAAAAGTCTGTGAGCCAGCGACTTCGGTTAGCGTCACGTTTTGACCGCTGACCGCCACGGTGACAGGGGCGGATCCGCTGTTGCACGGACCAGTTGTTGAGGAGGAAGAAGTGATGGAATAAGTCGTCTGACCGCTGATGGAGCCGTTGCCTTGCAGCAGAAAACCGCCCTGCAGGCCGCCACTGAACGTTGGATCGCCGGGGTTACCATCGCTCTGAGGCGCCATCGTGAACTGCCAGTTGCCCGCAAGCGCCGCTGCGGCCCCCGTTTGCGGGTCGCTGGATGCGCCGCCTCCGCTGCATGCAGTAAGCGTGCACGCGACTGTCACGGCGGCGAGAAGTGCGGCCCACAGACGTTTCGCACCGTTCCCGCAGGGCCGATGCAACTCCCGGCAGGCGCTATGTGGCCGTTGATAGATTTTCACTCTCTCCATGCAGTCTCTTTGTCCTGAAAAAATTCGCTCGAACCGTACAGTGGGCCCCACCTCTCCGCTGCATTCGAGGGAAGCAGCGAGTCGATACCGCCCACTTCTGCGGTAGCGTCCCTCTTGGGATTTGTCTCGGACGTCGAAGTTTCGCCGTTATCCGTAACCGTGCCGGCAACGGGAACCGCAAAAGCCGTATCATTGTCCGCGCTCACCGGGCTGCTAACAGTCAAAGTCGCGTTCCGCGTCGAAGTGCACCCGCTTGCACACTGCGGTGCAAAGCTCACCGTAATCGCACAAAACTGCCCGGACGAGAGACTGAACGGCGCTCCCCCAGAAGGCCCCCCGGCGGCCCCGCAAGTATCTGTCTCTGCAAAATCGGTAGCGGTTGCGGGAATGTTTGCGAGCGTTATATCCAGGCCATCTAAGGTAGAACTCGAAACGTTCGTCAGCGTGATCGATTGTGCTGTCGTCATGCCAGCCGCTTGCGCTGGAAAACTGATCGACGCCGGAGTCAACGCGATCGCTTGCTGACAAGCGTTTGCCGATCCCACTGGCGCCAGCGCAAGGCAAAGATCTCCGTAATCGCCGGCCGAAGCTGTGCTGGTCAGATTGCCCGGACACGAGCTCGTGGCGATCATGTAAGATGGGCCGGTTCCTTGAAGAACGTATCCGCCTTGGACAGAATCGAAGACAACAGGATTGATTCCGGTGGGCGAAGCGGCAGGCCCCCCGATTTGGCCGATTACCGATCCATTGCTCCCAACAATCTGCAGGGCCACAGAGTTGCCGCTGATCTGACCACTTACGGTATCTGTAGAAAAACATGGATAATCACTGAGATTTGACGACGGGAATATAAAGCTCAACGTTCCCGTTACCGGTGCAGTGCTCGATCCGGAGTTTGCGCCCTGAACCAGATTTCCCGTCGCCGCAAAATCCTGATTGATTAGGCCTGAGCTTGCGCTGGTGCTATGAAAACTTCCCTGAATCGTCCCGGTGATTGGAGGGACCAGAACTGCGCTCCATTGCAATCCCGTTTGCGCGCTTCCACATGGCGAACCATCGCCCGCTGTTCCGGCCGACGAACCATAAGTGCCGATCATTGTCGAACCATCGAGACTTACGGCCCCGGTGAAAGTGAAAGTTTGTGTGCCAGCTACTACCGTGAAACTGACGTTCTGGCCGGTGACGGTTCCGGTGATCGTGGCCGTGCCTGTGCTACAAGGAATTAGGAATTGCGGCAGCGATACGGCGTAAGCCGCAGCCCCCTTTACCGAACCACCACTCTGCAGCAGAAACCCGCCCTGCAGGCCTCCGAGAAATGAACCATCCGCCGGAGGCGCCACCGTGAACTGCCAGTTTCCTGAAATGTTCGTACTATTCGCGGCGCTGTTCGAACTTCCGCCGCCGCAAGCGGAGAGCAGCGCGGTAGCGGCCAGCAGCACGAGTGATAAACACCTTGCACAGCTAGCGCGGAGAGAGCGCTCTCGACGGTTCGAAAAAAAAGAAGTTCGATTTGTGATCAACTTCAACATGATGTTCCACGCCTAAAAAGCGAACTTCAGGCCGAACTGCATCGTGCGGGAGCGATGCGCATCCAGCGGGTGCAGGAAAGACGCCCCCGTCACGCAATCTGCCCCGCTGCCTTGAAACCCAGCGGAATAAAAAGGGCCGGCATAGCAACCAACGACGTTGTTTCCAGTGCTCCCCGGATTATCGGGATCGTAAATGCGGAACTCAGTGTGATTGAAAACATTGAATGCCTCGGCCCGGAGCTCGATCTGACTCGACTCGCTGACCTTGAAATGTTTGAGAAGGGCCACATCGAAATTTAGGCGGCTCGGATTGTTCAGAAAGTTACGACCCGCATCCCCGAAAGTGAGACCACGCGGCGCCACGAATTGAGAGGGATTACCGATGAGCGGACCGTAGCTTTTCGGATTGTTGCCAGGGGGCAGCAGTCCCTGCATCACATCGGGATATGAGGCCGCGATACCAAGCCCGCTCGAAACTCCGGCGTTGTCGGTGAGCGAGATGCCGGTGTTGCCGGCGCTGTTGATCACCGTGAACGGAGTTCCGGATTGAAAAACTGTTACTCCTGATATCGCCCACCCGTCGCGCAATTGATCCACCAGCGCGGAACAGCAATGGGATCTCGGTAGAGCAGTGCCGTCCTGCGTCTGCCGTTCTTCGATCAAGTCAATAAAGTTCCGCGGAAAATTCCTGAAAGGCAGTTGATAGACATAGCTGACGGTAGCTAAATGGCGTTCGTCGAAATTGGAACTCGCCTTGTTTTCCCGAAGGTCGTAAGAATTGACCAGGACCGGATCACTGCGATCAGAAGCGTCATCAATCGAATGACTGTAGGAGTACGAGACGCCCAGAGTAAGCGGTCCGCTGCTGTGCCGTAAGGTAGTCTGGAGTGCGTGATAACTCGAATCTGCCACATTCTGTAATGAGAAAATCTTTCCCAGGCCCGGATAAGGCCGGCCAGGAAGCGAGTTGACATTCGGGATGTACGGGTTTGTACAAGCTGCCTGCAAGTACATGTAGGCCGGGTTTTGCGGCGTAACCTGCGTTCCATCCATGAGCAAAAATGGATGCGTGCCATCTCCGGGTGCATCGCCGGGTGATCCTGACTGCCCATTGGGAAGAATGGTGCAATCGTCAATAGTGAGCGGCTCGTTGGGCCCGAAGGGGTTTTTGTTGAGTGGCAAGGGCTGCAACTGGTTGAGTTGACGCTCGACTGTCAAATGCGTTCCCTTACTTCCTACATAAGCAACATTGAGGACATAGCCGCGCGAAAGATCTCTTTGAATCCCGAAACTCCACTGCTGCGCATAGGACCAGACGGCTTTGGTAGGAATGGATGTCACATCGAGAGGAAACATGGAACCCGCCGGAGGGGCAGTTCCACCTACTGGACTCGCGCATGCAGCATTGGTCGGATCAAACACAGAACCATAGCCGACATTGCCGATGCACGCGTAACTGACTGGAAGCTGCTGTGTCATGCTGAGCACAACTGGCGCGCTGGCTTCTAAAGAACCGGTGTTCGCCTCATTGCCAGTGCCATGCTCGAAGAAAATCCCGTAGCCGCCACGAACGGAAGTCTTGCCGTCCGCCCATGGATCCCAGGCGAAACCCACTCGCGGCGCTGGATTGAACAGATGACCCTGCATGCAGCCTGCGGGCGTTCCGTTGACACCACACTGAACCAGCCCCAAATCGCTTGCCACTCCGGGATCTAGTTGGAAAGTCGTTGGATTGAAAGGTATCGGAGCAGATTTGTCGTTTTTATCCAGAAGTTCGCCATAAATGGGATCAACTGCAAATCCCCCGCTGTTGAATCGCGATGCTTCCCAGTTCCACACGGTGTTATTCTTCTCACTGTACGTACCAAACAAACTGACACGCAGACCAAGGTTAAGAGTAAGGTTATGGGTTATTTTCCAATCGTCCTGAAAATAGGGTTCAGCAATCTGGAAACGCTGGTAGTAGCGGTATTGGCTTGAATCCTGGGTGAAGGTTTGAATAAATCCCTGTGGATTGCCGCTCGCATTGGCATCGGATTCGAGCAGAAAATCGGCAAACGCGTTTCCGGTGCTGTGAGCGAGATTGCTGAATGTCAAAAGCCCCTGTGTGTCGCCGGACGCCGCGCCAATGGCGTTGTTGTCCTGGTTACGCTGGGAGTAAACATACTGCGCTCCAAACTGCAGAGTATGTTTGCCGAGCGCCTTGCCCACATCGTCGCGCAGTGAGTAGGTGGGGTTGGTATGCCCCCACGGCATATAGGAGGGATCGACGGCAAAGCCTCGGCCGCCGTATGCAGCGTTGGTGCCCAGAAAATTGATTCCGGGCATCTTGCCACCAAATCCATTGTTAAACACATAACCGATTGCGCATTCGGGAAATCCAGTAACCGGGCTGACGCTAAGCGTGGGATCGCATTGTCCGGGCTCCGAAGGCACGGGCACCAGTGGCTGATCGAGTGTGGGATTGCGTTGAAACTGGGCGCCACCCGGACCGTTCTGGTCCGTCAAGGTAATGCTCGAATTCACGTAGCTTACAGCTAGATCGTTCAGCAGAGTCGGAGTTATTGTGTTGGTAAACCGAGCCACCAGGCTTGTACCTGGCCCGGTGAAGTGGTTCTGGATGGTGGGGAAAGTGTCCTGCACAATGCCCCACTGCGGCGTGAGCACCGACGTATTCCACGAATCGTGAATATAGCGAAAAGATACCTTGAATTTGTCGGTGAAGATGTGATCGATTCGGAATAACTCTTCCCGCCAATAAGTGGAGGGAGAGACAGCTGCCACGTAACATCGGTTGGGGTCCGTGGGATCGGGACTTGCCGCATCGTAGTTCGGCACATTGAAATTGCAACCATATGGAGCGTTGGGCAGCGGTATCAGGTTCGCATTCAGGATGGTGAGCGGATTCTTGTCTACGCTGACCGTGCCCAAAGTCAAAGGACCCTGCAAATGCAGCAAAGGCGCCAGCCCGCCAGTTCCTGACGCTTGCACCGAAGGGCAATCCGGGTATTGGGCGCGCGAGAAGCTTCCGGTATTGAGCGGGCACACGTCGCTGAAGTCGAAGTCCTGATATGTAATTGGGATTCCAGCGGCATTTACTCCGGTTTGAAGATTCTCCTGCACCACGCCCTGTGAGTTCAGCATCAGACCACGCTCTTTCAGTCCGGGCACTGCCTGGTTGTACTCAGTCGGAGTCTTTTCCAGGCGCACCTCCTCGGAGAAAAAGAAAAAGGTCTTGTTGTTTTTCGACTTGGAGATACCTGGGATGTAGAGAGGCCCCCCGATCGTTCCGCCGAAATCCTGACGCCGGTAGAGGGGAGCCTTTCCTCCAATGGTTGGCCCGGCCGTCGTTTGTCCGGGGGCCGGGGGTTCCGTATACACAATGTCGAAGTAGTTGCGCGCGTTGAACGCTTCGTTCCTGACGAACTCATAGAGATTGCCGTGCCACTGCGGTGTGCCGGACTTTGTCGTCACCTGCACTGTGCCTGATGCGGTGCGTCCGTACTGCGCGCCGTAGTTCGAGGTCAGCACCTTCACTTCCTGAATGGCGTCCAGGCTGGGATAAACCATGAGCGTGCTGGAAGCACCATTCAGGCCGGTGTTTAGAACATCACTGGTGTCGACCTCGAAGGAGTTGTACTCGACGCGTCCGCCATTCACGCTGTACTTCACGCTTCCTACTACTCCAACCTTTGCCTCGTCTTGCCCTGTCTGATTGCTGACACCTGGGGCGAGGGCGATGAGTTGGGTGAAGTTGCGGCCATTGAGTCCGATCCCCACTACTTCTTTTTGCGTAATCGTGCCAGAAACGCTGGCGTTTTCGGTCTCTACTTCTCCCGCTCCGCCCGAAACAACATTCACTTCGGTCTTCTCTCCCGCGGGTTCTAGCGAGGCATCGAGCACGATTACGGCCTCGGGATCCACCTGGATGTTGTCGAAGACCTTGGGAAGGAACTGCGCTGCGGTGACGGTGAGAGTGTAGCTCCCTGGACTAACCCCGACGAACGAATAAGTTCCCTGATCGTTTACCTGGGTTTCAAGCTTCACGCCGGTCGTGCTGGTCAGCGTGGCCTTGGCATCGAGGACGACCGCACCAGTCTGTTCCGTGACCGTGCCTTTGACGTCCCCTTTCCCGGTCAATGTTTTCGACTGGGCAATACTCGCCGATAGGGCGAAAAACACAAGGACTAGGACGCCCATGACTCTGGGCACAACAGGATGCACAGAAAAATCCACTATTAATCGCTCCAGAGTCATAAGGTCTTTTTTCAAACGCAATTTGCAAGGGAGGGATGGACCTGATCGTCCACTTCCCCGAAAACCAGAAGAGGACGAAACATAGCCGTCGGCTTCGTTCCGCGTTCAGCTACTCGGCCGCCGAGCCAGACGAGCATAAGTAAGTTTCAAAATATAGTCAAGTATTAAAATAGACTTTATCTATATTGTAATAATTACATCGCTTGTGCCCCTTCGAGAGACTTTTATCTCCGACGGTGGAGCGTTAATACTCCATTAATATAATAATGTCGATCATTTTACTTGACATTACGCCGGCACCACTGTATGCTTCAGTGCTGTATCTCGGACCGTACCGCCCGGGGGCGGCTAGCGGACCTAATTTCAGAAAAACTGGGAAGGGACTCAACGACTATGTCGTTTACTAAATCGATTTTCGTAAGCTTGGTCACTACGCTGGTCGCCGGCCTTGCACTGAATGCAGGAGCAAAAACTCTTACACCGGAAACCACCATAGCGGGATCCTCCGCTATGTGGGAGACGGCAGCATTGGCCGCTTTTCAAGAAGCCGGTGCTGGCGCGGGACACTGGACTAGCGCTTCCAACGTTATCAACCTCACCGACACTCGCGTAACCCCCAACAACATCGACGCCGGCACTATCTGGATCGTCTGGAACAAGGCCCTCACCAAGGTCTGGTCTTACAACAAGGTCGACTCAATTGTTGGATTGCGCTGCTACTTTGCCCAGCCGCAATGCACCGTGAACGCCACCTCGGCCAACCTCTCCGGCAGCGGTGCGAATCAGATTGCTACCACCCTATGGGGTTCCGATCAGGCTCTACCCGCAGCCGTGTCGGCCCTGTTCACGACTGGTACTCCGGTGAACGTGGCTGGCACCTTGGTACGCCCTGAGGATGGGGCGTTCATCGCTTGCCGTGCAAATTCTGCGCTCGGCGCTGGCAGCTACGGTGGTGCAGCCAGCGACGGCCTCGATGGTCTCGGATACAACTCGGTTAACGCTTCCGGCGTTTGCCCTGCCAGCGGGCTCGGCCAATCCTCCGGCGCTTATGTGGGAACTCCCATCAAGAGCGGCTATCCGGGCAGCACCGGTCAGGCCAACGTCCTCGCATTTAATATCTCAGGCGTCGACCCCATCACCGGCGATGCGATTCCTGCCTTCACCGTAGAAAATCTGGGAGCCGCGCCGCTCGTATTCCTCACCGAGCGCAATGAGGGACAGCTTAATGATCTGACTACTGCCACTCCTGCCCAATTACAACAAGCATTCTCCGGAGCCAACTGCGACGCCAGCGCCTTCGGTCTAGCTGCGGGAGGAATTAACATTTTCCTGAACGAAGGCATTTCCGGCCAAGCCAACACCGCCGAGGCGACGCTCTTCCGTCGTCCAACCGTTTATACCGGCACCGGCGGCGGACCAGTTCTGGGTTTGAGCCAAGAGGCCAACGTAGCGGTCGGTGGGGTCGTGAGTAACCCGCTCGCCGGACAGTCGGGCACTTGTGTCGCCGGTGCCGGCGCACGCTATCGTGCGATTGGTTCCAGCGAGGAAGTGAAAGCGGTCCAGAATTCTTCCGCGAAATTCGGCGGACGCGACGGAATCGGCTACAACGTATTTAGCTACGGGAACGTCACATCAATCGCCAACAACACGGCGTACGGTTACATTCAGGTGGATGGCGTCGATCCGATTTTCGCCTCCTACGCTGGTGGCGATCCCGGAGAGCCTGGCAATGGAACAATCCCTGGAGCACAGAACCTGCCTGCCGCATGCGATGGCGAGTTTCCGTGCCCAGAAGAAGACATCTGGACTGGTGGACTCTCTTTTCCAAATCTTCGAAACGGCACCTACCCTTCCTGGGCAGTGCTGCGCCTGGTTTCTAACGGAGCGGGGCTGACAGCTGCGAAGGCTCTGGTTACAAAATCGCAAGACTATGTGGTCACTTCTGTTCCGGACTATGTTCCATTCAAAAAGATCACGGTGTCCGGCTACCCGACCGATCCGGGTCTCGTTTATCTCCATTCGCATTACCAGCAGTATGACGGAGGCGGAAACCTGATTGGTGCGGCTCCAGTAAATTCTGGGACGAAAGAGGCTGGTGGCGAAATGGGCGGCTGCATTTTGAAGACAAGCAAGAAAACTACGCAATCGGTGAACGACCCGCCCAATGCTTGCGTGACCAGACCATAACTAATCCAATCGGTTTCAACGAAGCTGAAGGGCGAGCGATTTCATCGCCTCGCCCTTCAACTTCAACACACTCCGTCAAGCACATCTCCAGAGGACGCGTCGCTTGCGGATTGCAAAATTTCATCTACCGAGGAATCGATGTCCAGTCTTGCATCATTTGAATTCATAAGAGCGTTTGCGCTCGGAATCTTTCTCTTGCTGTCAGCACGAACTGGCACTGCTCAGTCTCCGCCGGAGACTGTCCCCGTTGCTGATCTAGCGGACCCTCATTTCCAGGAATTTCGCGAGAACTGGACCTCGCCCGCTCTGAGTAATAGCCATTTGGTGCCCGTTCGCCCAATCGGCTTTGTGACCGACAACCCCCGCTATACTGTCGAGTTGCTACAAGTACAGTGGCGGCCGGCGGACCCGATCGACCTGTACGTGATGAAGCCGAAGGGAGTCAAAAAGCCTCCAGTCATCTTGTATCTCAACGGCTATCCTACTGACACAGAGATCTTCAGGCGTGCTGATTACCAGGAACTCGTGACCCGCGACGGCTGCGCCGCCGTCGGCTTCGTTTCCGCTCTCACAGGACACCGCTACCACGACCGTCCAATAAAGCAATGGTTCCTGAGCGAGTTACAGGAGAGCCTTGCGACTTCCGCGCATGACGTGCAGATGGTGCTGAACTATCTGGCTTCTCGCGACGATCTCGACATGGACCGAGTGGGAATGTTCGCGCAAGGGTCAGGCGCAAGCATCGCAATCCTCGCTTCAGCGGTCGACCCGCGCATCAAGGTGCTGGAAGCGCTCGACCCATGGGGGGATTGGCCAACCTGGATGGCGAGTTCTCCGTTTGTACCGGAACAAGAACGGGCCGATTATTTGAAACCGGAGTTTCAGAAGAAAATAGACACGCTCGAGCCCCTCGACTGGCTGCCGAAGATTCAGGCAAAGAAATTTCGATTCGACAATGAAGTCTTCGACACAGTCACGCCCAAGTCCGCGAACGAAAAGCTGCGGGCCGTCGCTCCGGCGGGCACAGAGCTTCGTTTCTATGACAACATGGAGGATTTCAAAGCTGCTTTCGAAAATGGCAGAAATGTACAATGGATTCATCACGAGCTGCAGTCTCTTCCTGCTACTGACCAGCATCCCCGCTTCGAAATCTCTCATCATTAATATCGTCGTCAAAAACGCGGCTCTTGAGATCATTCTTCTGGGATCGCGGCCTCCCCTTTCGTGCTTAGAAGACAAAAAACGATAGCCTCCATAAGAAAAACGAAAAAAGACAAGGCGGAAAATGCAGACGAGGGATCGCACCGGAGACCGCTGTAAAGTAGTGCGGCAGTTTCAGCCTGGCGTAAAGCGCCGATGTGCGCAGCAATATACCCTATTTGAGTGATAGAGTTACTGCAGTATACCCTGTTTAGGGTATGGCCCATTGTGGCGCGGGCGCTATACTCCCAAACGACAACGGACGGTTGTCAGGGCCCTTGAGTTTATCCTCATCCTCACCCACATATCTCAGGGGGCCTCGGGGCGTTTGTGATACTACAGCCCGGACTCGATCAAATGCCTGTCCTTCCGTAACTCCTTTAGCAGGGGATCTTTTGGGATTGCCGGACACAGCGAGGGAGTTGACGATCGCCAACGCAATCCTCTACGCTGGCGCTAAGGACTCTCGGCGCGTGTGCCATCCGCATACCGCCGTGACGCTAGTCCTCATGGCCTTCTCCCGGCGGCAGTTTGGGCTGAGCTCGTCGCACGATTACGCGCAGGCGTGCGAAGGACTGCCCACAACTCTTTGCCGATTTGGGGAAGCCGACCTTGGAACCACGCGGACGGCTCTGGCAAAGGTTCAGCTATCGTGAAGGCTAGGAGTCCCGGTGCCGCAACCAGTGCCGCTACAAATACTCCGACAGTGGCTATGGGCAATCGTGCTGACCCTTCCGGGAGGCCGTGAACGCGATTTCTCACGAGAATAGGGGGCCTGTGCAGCGACCGAAGGGAGTGCGTGGCGTCGGCGGTTCAACTCCGTCCCTGGCCACCATATCTTTCAATCACTTAGCTCCTCGTCCCACCTGACTTTGGCTCCAATTGGCTCCAAAATCGTTTTCAACCCGATAAGCTCGCCATTCGCATGTTGTCACCGCATAGCAATCGTCTCTTCTCAGGCGGCAATAGAGGGTACAAGCCTAAACCGCGACCATAACTAGGGCGTGCTTGCCACGAGTTATTCTTGATCTTTTTTCATGATCTAATCGGTTCGCAGATGCGCGCCTTGGCGCAGATGTCGTCGTAGCCGTCGTCCAACGTCTCAATACAAGCACTAATTGCATCTTGGCCGCGATCAGCCTCAATGTTCTTGAACACGAGCGTGACTGTTACATCAAATTTGTCCATGCAGTCTATTACTCACCCGCCGTGAAGAACGTAGACTTTGGGACCATAGTTAAACCGAACCCTTTGCCGGACAAGGCAACATCTTCCGGGGGATGCTCAAGTACCGCCGCTGGTGGTTTGAACGACAAACGCACCGCACCATTCCTTGAGGCTTCCCGACGCGTCGCGGATAAGATCGAGGTTCCGTACCGCACCCGCAACGATCCCCGCGCCACCAAGGAACCTATACAGGCGATACCGAAACGACGATTCAGATGAAGCAGGACGGACCACCGTCACAGTGGGGAGCCCATTGGCGTCCCAGTTCTCGCCATCCATGCGCAGGAATCCTCGTGTCTCCATGCGAGCGTTGAAATGCAGCGCACACAGCCATTGCCTTCTGCCGTAAATGACGATGAAGTTGTGCGCGATCCTCCCGCAGCACGTGTACGAGTCGAAGACACTCCAGATTCCGGCTCTGGCAACAGTGTTCCGTCATGCCATCTCACCGATTGAACACTGAGGTCTCGGAGTAACCAACGCGGCGACAAAAGTCTGGGTACTTGCGGCACAAGTACCAGAAATTGCGCCTAGCACGCCACCTCGGACACTTTGGGTACATGCTCTTAGCGATCATTAGCCACCTACGCATCCGCTCGGCGATCAGGTGCTCACGGATCTCTTTTCGACAATTCATTTCGTAAAATTCCTCCGCAAGGGCTGTGCGCCCTGGTTTTGACGTAAATCGAGGAACGACTCACTGAGTCCAAACCACTTGGCTCCGCGAGCCGCCGAGATTTAGCGTCCCTACCTTTCCACTAGTTGGACAGACAAGGCGCGTGCTGAGGGATGGATGGATCATTCCAACACGGCTGTGGGCATTCACGCGGTATGGTTTGCCGTGCACGACGCGGAGGCACAGTTACGCACGCTTCGCGATGCTGGCTTCGAAGTGGGCGAATCACGCGAGGCAAAGTTCCTCAATGCCCACGGACGCGAAGTGAAGGCTGGTCAGGGGATGCTCGTGCTTCTGGAGTCGAGCGACCAGAACGGCCTGCTTTCAAAGTATCTATCCGATCATGACGAAGGAATAATCGGTCTCAGCATTGAAGTGGCCGATCTGGCCAAAGCCCGCCAATTGGCTGAGTCAGGCACGGAGAGAAAGCTGGAAACCTACAAAGGCTTCTTTGGAGCGAGTTTTCTGCTACGCCCGGAAGTAACGCATGGAGTGTGGATGGAAATGTTCCAAGTCGAGCACTAGCACTGAAAGATAGTTGTCTGCCCTGCAATCCCACGACGAGAAGAGTCGATTCTGAGTCTCAGCAAGCTCCACGGATCGCGAGCATTCTTCATCATCGTTCGCAACGTGTTGATCCGTGTGTTGATCGGATAGCGGCTTATCAGCCGAGCATCAAACGGTTTCACCAGTTCTGAGATCGCCGCAACGTTCTGCATTGCGGGATCGAGCCATGAATCGTAGTTTAGTTCTGGTCCCCGCCTCCGTGCATCTTGCGGCAGACCTTACAAAACGTCGGCGGCTCAGTGTTGTCTACGTGGTGCCGCACAGGTCTTAGCGTCTTGAGGTAGGCAAACATCGCGCCAATGTCCTCGTCCGTCATTCCTCGGTAGGCGTGCCAACCCATGATCTGGTTGAGCTTCCGCGCACCGACAAACCCCGTGCGGATTGCCTGAGTGAACAAGGCTTGGTCGTAGTAAGAAATTCCCGATTGGTCAGGAGTTATGTTGGCGCTCGCCACACGACCCCAAGGGCCGTCGAGGATAAATCCGCCAGCAAAGTCCATTCCCGCAAGCGGCTGCCCGTGTCCGTCCTGCGGTGTGTGGCAGTCCGTGCATCCAGCGATGGTCACCAAGTATTTTCCCCACTTTTCAGGAGTCGAAACATCTGGTTCAGGCACGGGTGCGTCCAGCGGTTCGGGCACGGTGCGGATCAGGTAATTCACCGGAAAGATCAACTGCGTCGTCGGCTGCTTCTTATGCACGGGAGGCAGCGACCGCAGGTATACGATGACCGATGCCAAGTCTTCGTCGG
>JASHQM010000103.1 GCA_030039165.1 Candidatus Sulfotelmatobacter sp.
GGAACGCAAGCCGCCAAAGAAGCGGGAAACATGGTCGACCTCGATTCGAATCCGACCAAGCTGATCGAGATCGTGGAAATCGGCAAGCAGTTGCTCATGACGCGCGGTTCGCTGACCACGTTTTCCATCGCCAATGACGTAGCCAAGTATTTCGCGATTATTCCGGCGATGTTCGCGGGAACGTTTCCAGTGTTGAACGCGCTGAACATTATGCACTTGCAGACTCCGGAGTCGGCGGTGCTTTCGGCGGTGATTTTCAATGCGGTCATTATCATTGCGCTGATTCCGCTGGCGTTGCGCGGAGTAAAGTACAAGCCGATGGGTGCGGCCGCCTTGTTGCGCAACAACCTATGGATTTATGGCGTGGGCGGCATCATCATCCCGTTCATCGGAATCAAGCTCATCGACATGTTGATTACGCGCGCGGGGCTAGCATAGGGGATGGTTATGAAGAAGAATCTGATCACAGCGATTTTAATGACGATTGCGACCACGATTCTGCTGGGGATTATCTATCCTCTGGTAGTGACGGGACTGGCGCAGGTCATATTTCCGAAGAAAGCGAATGGGGAACTGATCGAGGCCAACGGAAAGCTGATTGGCTCGCGGCTGATCGGGCAGGGGTTTTCGAGTCCGGCCTACTTCCACTCCCGGCTTTCCAGCGCCGGCAACGGATACGACGCCGCCAACTCGAATGCGTCATTCCTGGGGCCGACGAATCATCAGCTTATCGACCGCGTGAAATCTGATGTGGCCACGTTACAGGCAGAGAATCCAGGGACGCCGGTTCCGATTGATCTGGTGACATCTTCCGCGTCTGGTCTTGATCCGGACATCACTCCCGCAGCGGCCGAGTTTCAAGTTCCGCGGATTTCCAAACAGCGCGGCATCAGTCAGGATCAGGTGCGCGAACTCATCCGCCAGCACACCGAACCGCGCCAATTTGGATTTTTGGGCGAGTCACGGGTGAATGTGCTCGAACTGAATCTGGCGCTGGATACGATTGCGCCGAAATCGGCAGGCCAATGACCGTTATCTAACCAAACGGCAAGACCTCGATGTTATGCGCCGGGACGCCTCGAAACGCGCGTTCGCTTTCTGATAGCCTCGCAGTGAGGCGGAACGCGCGACAGTGGAAAGCAGCCTTAAAGATGATTCCCCGGTAAACACGGAGGCGGCGATCGCCTCTGACGGAACGCCGCGTTCCAACTCCTCTACGAAACTCTGGCGTCCGCCGCTGGATTGGATGGATGTTTTATGGCTGGTTTTTCTTGGTGTGCTCGCCTTTCTGCCTCCGCTAGGCGAGATTCACAAGCAGCTTACGCTGCTGGCGATCGGAGTCGTGCAACTTTGCGAGGGATGGTTCCTGCGGAGATTCCCGAAGCGGGGCACGATGTATGCCGTTTTATTGAAGATCACCCTGGCGACTCTTCTGATCGACCACACGGGTGAACTGCCCAGCATCAACAGCAGTTACTGGCCGGTTTACTTTTTGCCTGTGGTGACCGCCGCCGAGTATTTCAGGCCCCTGGCCACATTGCTGTGGACGGCCTTGGCTGCGGCGGCATACTGCTCCTACCTGTATCCCGCCTTGCAGGAATATGAGATTAGCGCCGAAAGCTACGGACTGCTGGGCATACGCATTCTCTTTTTCTTTCTGGCGGCGATGGTGGTGAATCGCTTCGTCATGGAGAATCGGCGGCAGATCAAGCGCTATCAGGATTTGGCGGAGACGCTGGCGGAAACCAACCGCAAACTGGAGCAGGCGCAGGAGGAAGCGAGGCGCTCGGAGCGGCTGGCAGCGCTCGGGCAGATGTCTGCCGGCCTGGCGCACGAAATACGCAATCCTCTGGGAGTGATCAAAGGATCGGCGGAGATGCTCCAGCAGAAGCTGGGGGATTCGAATGCGCTTGAAGGCGAGCTGGCAGGTTACATTTCGAGCGAAACCAACCGGCTGAGCTCGCTGGTGACACGGTTTCTCGATTTTGCTCGTCCTTTGCATGTTGAATTGCAGCCCCAGGAAATAACCGCAGTGCTGGATCGCGCATTGCAGTCCGTGTCGCGAAACCAAAAAGACGCGCCCGTACGCGTCGAGAGGGAATACGAGCCCGGACTGCCGCTGGTTCCTTTGGATGAGAGCCTGTGCGAGCAGGCCTTCGTGAACTTGATTCAAAACGCTTATGATGCCATGGGCGGCAGTCGCGGAACGTTGCGGGTCACCGCCGCAAGAGCAAGCCGTTCTAAAAGCGAGGGCGTAGAAGTGCGCATCGAAGACAGCGGTCCGGGAATTCCGCTGCAGTTGCGGGAGCAGATTTTTAATCCCTTTGTTACGACAAAAAAGACGGGAGTTGGTCTGGGATTGTCGATCGTCTCCCGAATCGTGGATGGGCATCACGGAACCATACGAATTGAAGATAAGGGCGACGATCAGCCGGGAGCGTGTTTTGTGGTGTATTTCCCGGGAGAAGCCAGTTCTTAAGCGAGATCGATTTGATATCGAGCGCCGTTAGCGAATCATGCAAACCATCCTGATTGTCGAAGATGAAGCCAAGATGCGGCGGCTGCTCGAGTTAAATCTCGGAGAGGACGGATTTCACACTCTTTCTTCCGAGGACGCAGAGACAGGCTTAAAGCTGCTGCGGGAGAATCCTGTCAACCTGGTCGTGACCGATTTGAAGCTTCCCGGCATGGATGGCCTTGAGTTTCTCCACGCGGTCAAACGGCACAATCCGGCGATGCCGGTTGTTGTAATGACTGCCTTCGGCAGCGTGGAAACTGCGGTTGACGCCATGAAGGCAGGAGCGGCCGATTACGTACTGAAACCATTTTCGCTGAACGAAATGCGGATGGTGATTCGCAAAGAGCTGGATGTGCACGCTCTGCGCGAAGAGAATCGTTCACTACGGGAGGCGCTGGGCAAGAGATATTCGCATCCCAATGTAGTTGCGCGCAGTGCCAAGATGCAGGAGGTGCTGGCGACCGTGGACCGGGTTGCGCCGACGAACTCAACGGTTTTGCTGGGCGGCGAAAGCGGGGTTGGAAAAGATCTGATCGCGCGCGCGATTCATGAGAAGTCGCGCCGGGCCTCGGGTCCGTTTGTAAAGATCAACAGCACGGCGATTCCCGAGAATCTTCTCGAGAGCGAACTGTTCGGGTATGAGCGGGGCGCGTTCACCGGCGCGACCGCCAGCAAGCCGGGAAAATTTGAGTTAGCCGACAAGGGAACGCTGTTTCTCGACGAAATCGGCGACGTTCCTCCGGCGACCCAAGTCAAGCTTCTGCGCGTGCTGCAAGAACGAGAGTTCGAGCGCCTCGGCGGCACGCGAACCATAAAAGTAGATGTGCGGCTGATCGCGGCCACCAATCGCGATCTGCGCGAGGCGCTGGAGCAGGGAACTTTTCGTGAAGACCTTTATTACCGTCTGAACGTGGTACCCATCGACATTGCGCCTCTTCGGGAGCATAAGGAAGATGTTCCTGAGCTGGTCAATCTATTTATTTCGCGATTTGCCGCCGATTCGGGGAAGGTTGTGGACGGCATTTCGCCGGAAGCGATGCAGACTCTGGTGAATTACCACTGGCCGGGGAATGTGCGTGAGCTTCATAACATCATCGAGCGGGCGTGCGCGCTGACAAAGGGACCGATTTTGCTGGCTGCCGATATTCATCTTGATTTGCGCCCGGCGAGGGGAGGGGGAGCAAACGGATTCCTTCCCGAGGGCATGACGCTCGAGCACTGGGAAGATGAAATGATTCGCGAAGCCCTACGCCGCGCCAACGGAAACAAAAGCCAGGCAGCACGGCTGCTGGGCTTGTCGCGCAATGCGCTGCGGTACCGGCTGTCGAAGATCGGGATTGGGGATGAGGAAAAAGATGGGTAATGGACGTGTTCCTGAAACGATAATACCGTCAGTGAATGCGATGATTCCCACCCCTTGCAAGACCGGCAAGGGTGGGGCAGCCTCAGTGGTGGTCGCGCTCGGCGGAGAAAGGTCGAAGGCTGGACAACGCTCTTGAATCGAAACGCCAGCGGAGTTATGGTGGGTTTGCTTGGCAAGCAGCGTCAACTGAATTCTGAAAAGCCCCGACTGACTATTGGGGCTTTCGTGTTTTGAACGGTTCGGGAATTGCTGCTTTCGGAAGGCAACAGTATGCCGGAGTTCAAGATTGAACTCGACGCTTTGAGCAAAAGGCGCGAGGCCAAACGTCAGCTCGTTTCGTGGGGTGTGGTTCTGCTGTTATTCGCGATGGCTGTATTGATATTCATCCTTGGGTTCCAAGGGCGGCTGAGTGTTGGCTCTAAGCTGCATTGGTTGGGGCGGTTACTAGCACCCGCCAGCCTCGGCACGGTTATCGGCGCATCTGTTTTGGCGATCCGCGAAGCCATGCGCCGCGCCGAGCGCAAAATAGTATTTGTTCTGGATGATAATGGGATCATCCGAAAGAGGAAGGGGTTCCCTGATGTAAGGATCGCCTTTTCTGATGTGGACACTCTACGCGAGGAACTGCGGTGGCTGGTGGTTAGAAGCACTAGGCGATGCGCGAAAATTGCAATTCCGAACAATGTTAAAGGGTACGAATTGATCCGCGCTGAGCTTACAAGGCACCATGCTCTGGCACCTCCGGTCAATCTGCCGCTGAAAAGCGCTGCCCTGAAGAGCGCTGCCCCAGTAATAGTATCCGTGCTGAGCTGGGTTGCAGTTTTCTGGTTTAGTGACGTGGGGCTTGTCGTCCTCGCCGCTGTCATAGCGATGACGCCTCTTGCGTTATGGTCACGTCGTTGGTGGATTCTGGCGCGTCGTGGGCCGGGACGGCTGTTCTCGTTGTCTTGCATCGGTTTCTCGTGGTTCTCGGCGATCCTACTGCTCTACTTCCGCGCGGTGCGGCCTTGATCTTGCCCCAGCCGTAGGACCAACAAGCAACAGCAAGCAAACAAACAAGGGCATGGTTCAAACTTCTCAGGAAACGCCCCGTGCAGGTGGGAAGCGTTTCTTAGGGTCAGGAAAAAAGAGGGGCTAGCCCAAGCCCTTCGCCATTCCGGCTTTCGAGGCCGCCTCGTCCTCGTCTCCGCGCCTTTGCGGAGGCTGGCCCGGCGCTGACCTCCAGCAATGCGCGGCGCGGTCCCTAGCTCACCCGAAGTTCCTTCCTGCTGGCTGAAAACCACCAGGCTGGCTTCCTGTGGCCACCGGAAACCAAGCCTTCCTGATCGCCGTTTATTCGAATCGCCGTCTTCTCATTGGAAGTAAGCAAGTTAGCTAGTCAAGAGCGGTCATCACCTTTGGCACTGTATTTGCCTTTATTACACCGTATCAGTTCGAAATCATGCGGGTTACAGAAGAGTGGGACGTTTTTTTTGGGAGCTTCGAGTATGAAAGGCAAATTTATTGCGAACGTCGCGGTCTTAACACTGGCGGGGATCTTATCGATTGGCGTTGCAGCGCAGACGCCGACGACCGAGCCAGGGCCTGGACCGAGCGAGCAGCCGAACGCGCCTTTTGAAATCGGTCAGCCGCAAGCGCAGCAGCCTCCAACAGCGCAACCGCCACAGCCGGATCAACAACCGGGGCCACCGCCTCAGCCCGGTCAACCGCAACCGGGCCAACCGCCGCAGATGGGTCAGCCGCCGGAAATGGATCAGGAAGCGCAGCCGGGCGGGCCTTCAGGTGAGGGGCCGGCGAAAATCAATCAGGGCGTAGGTCACCTCAGCATGATTCACGGCGATGTCTCCACGCAGCGTGGAGACTCGGGCACTTGGTCAGCCGCGATTCTGAATCAACCGGTGATGAATGGAGATAAAGTTTCCACTGGGCCGAATGCGCGCGCTGAGGTGCAGCTCGATTACGCCAACATCCTGCGGCTGGGAACCAACGCGCAGGCGACCATCGCAAATTTCACCAACAAATATATCCAGATTCAGGTCGGCCAGGGACTGGTCAACTACACCGTGTGGGGCGAGAGCGAGGCGGAGCCGGAAATCGATACGCCGAATGTTGGAGTTCATCCTGCGCATCAGGATGGCGTGTATCGCATTGAAGTGCGTCCCGATGGCGACAGTGTCGTGATCGTGCGCAAAGGTGATGCGCAGATTTCGACGCCCCAGGGCATTGCCGAGGTTAAGGCGGGCGAGATGGCGACGGTGCGCGGCTCGGGAGCGGACGCGCGCTACAAGATCGGCCCCGCGCCTGCACGCGACGATTGGGACATTTGGAACAGCGATCGCGACCACATGATCCACGGCGCTACTTCGTGGAAACATACGAATCGTTATTACACAGGTAGCGAAGATCTGGACGCCTACGGCCGTTGGGAAAACGTTCCTGACTACGGTGACGTTTGGGTTCCGAACGAGCCGGGCGACTGGGCGCCGTATCGCAACGGCAATTGGACCTGGGAACCTTACTATGGCTGGACATGGGTTGGTTATGAGCCCTGGGGATGGGCGCCTTATCACTATGGACGCTGGTTCTGGTGGGGCGGCGCATGGGCATGGTGGCCGGGGCCGGTTTGGGGATGGTATCAACCGTTCTGGGCGCCAGCCTATGTTTCGTTCTTCGGCTGGCCAGGATGGGGCTGGGGTTTCGGTTTTGGATTCGGCTGGGGTGGCTGGGGTGGTTTTGGGTGGCTGCCGATAGGGCCGGGTGACCGCTTCTTTCCCTGGTGGGGTGGATATGGAGGACGATTCGGCTTTGTGGGTTTCAATCACTTCGGAACGCTGAACCGCTTCGGCGGAATCGCTCCATTGCATGCGGGCACGCGGTTCTCGAACATCGCGCATATGAATGATCCGCACATTGGCGGGGCGATGTCGACGGTTGCGGCCAACCACTTTGGAGCAGGTCGCACTACGGCAGTAGCTGCAAGCCACGCGCAACTGAGCGGTGCGCGCATGATGACCGGCAATATGCCGGTAGTGCCGACGCGAGCCAGCCTGTCGGCGAGCGGACGGCCCGCAGCTGCGTCGACGGTGCACAGCGGCGCGGCGCAGCACTTCTACGGCAGCCAGACGGCGTCGCATCCGCAGTCGTTCGAGCAGCAGACTGCGCATTTGCAGCAGGCGATGCAGCAGAGTCACGTCTCGGCTGCGACGGCGGGCGGGCGCGAAGCCGCCTCGGAGTCGCGATCAAGCACAGCTAAACCGAGCGCAGGCACGCCGAGTGCGCGCTCGGGAGACACTGGAGCGGAACGATCTCAAACTTCCACTGCGAATCACGCAGAGACAAGCACCGCAAACCGCGGCGAGAGTGCGGAGGCGAACCGAAGCAGCTCGAACAACAGCGAGTGGAGAAGCTTTACTCCGGGCAACAGCGATTCGCCATCGCGAAGCGGCGAAACCGCTGGCCGGGAAAACGGAACACAATCCAACGGCCGAGGCGAAAGTGGCAGCTACTGGAATCGTACTGCATCGAGCTCCAACAATTCGCGCGCTTCCAACTCCAGCGGATATGGCCGAAGCAGCAGCGCGTATTCGCGGCCGCAACTTAACATGCGCCAGCCGATCGCGCAGCCCAGATCGGGCGGCTACGGTAGTTACGGTCGCGGCAGCTACGGTTCCTCGAGCCACGGCGGGTATAGCGGCAGTTCGCACGGTTCGTCGAGCGGGGGCGGCCATTCTGGTGGTGGAGGTGGACATTCGGGCGGTGGTGGTGGCGGCCACCACTAGTCTCGGCGGTTTGTTTGCGATGTAGGTGAAGTGAAGGTCAGAGGCAGAAAGGGCGTGCAATAGCACGCCCTTTCGAACTATGGCCTCGCATACGCTGGGCTATCCGGCTCCGGCGGATCATAATCGCGGCCATATTTATTCTTGTGAGCTAACTCGAGGTTTGATTCCGCGAGGCTGATGGTTCCCAAAGATGTTTCGCCCGGCGTCACCGTGATTTGATGCTCTACGGCATGCAAGGTCTCGGCCGAGGCAGAGGGATGAAACATGTGCATTTGATAGCGTCCCGGAGCCACGCCGCTGATGGCGAGGTCTCCACGCCAATTCGATACCGCGTAATAAGGGGTAGCGAGCGCAATCACTACTGCACTCATCTGCGCATGAATATTGCAAAAGATATAGGAAATGCCGGGCTTGTCAAAAATAACGAACTGAGTTGAGCCGCTTTCGTACAGGCCGAGGTCGAAGCGCTTGCCATCAAATAGAGAAAATACATTGTGAAAAAAGGGATCGTGATTGGGAAACTCGACCTTTCCGCCCGCCGGGATGACAAGAAGCGGTGGATGAAAACTTTTGTCCTTCTGCACCAACTGCGGAATGGGATCAGTCTGCCGCGGCGGCTCAGGCACTGGCGTATTGCCAACGGGCGTCAGCCAAACCACGACCTTCGAGGCATCGTGCACGCGATGGCCGTTTTTGGTTAGTTCCACCTTGGCTTTGAGGTCGACATTCTGCGCCGCGAGCGCGCACGGCAACAGAAGGCAGCATATGATCCGAGACCGGATGAGGCGAAACATTTTCAGAACAACACTCCCATCGCAAGATTTACCTGATTGGTAATGCTGGCTGAGTCATAGACGGGGAAGGTATGCAAACGTCTAAACTCTGCGGCCAGCAACAAGTCGGATCGGGGACGGTAAATTACATTGCCCAATGCTCCGCGGTTGCGGCCCAAGATCGGGCCGAAGTTGTTGGCATCAATAGCGAAGCCGCGGATATCGGCGGTAAAGGCGTCGTCTTCGGCGAACACGCCGTTCAACTCCACTTTGGGTGTGAGTTGAAATTTGAGCTGCGTCCATCCCCCCGCTGAGTCGAGACCGCGAATGGGAGTGGTCGCATAAGCTGAATTTCCACCGTAGACGATGGTCTGTCCGATAGCCCCTCCTAATCCGCCTACGCCGCGCCCGCGATAAAACTCGCCGGAAAGGCCCAGCCGGCGAACAATGGGAATCTGCCAGTCCCCCATACCGCTCCAGGCATCAACGTAGTGGCTCCATAGCCAATCTTGGCGACCGTAGTAGCCGGCTACGCCAAAGCTCAAAGGATGATCGAACAGCGGACGAGACCAAGCGGTGCGGGCCGCGTAGGCAGGCTGGCCGGTCGCCTCGCCAGCCTGGGCCACGCGGGTATACGAGTTCGGTGGAGTCTCCCAGTCGAGATTGTCGAGAACTCCGGCTTGAACGGTCAGAGTTTGCTGGTCTGCAAGATTGAAGCGATGTTCGACGCGGAGTTGGGGTGTCCAGGCCCACAAGTTGCCGGCATAAGCGAGCGTGGGAACCGCCAGCGACGCAAACGAGGTGGGAGAAAACGGAGAGATGAACAACGCATCCTGCCCGGCCACTACCGATGTTTGTTTCCAATCGAGGCGCAAGCTGGCGGTTTGCAAACGCGTGATTCCGAAATTGACGCCATTGTTGGTATTGGGGAATCCTCCAAAAAAGTCGAACTGCACGTTGGCAGAACTTTTTGCGCCGGCGATGGTGGGGCCGAAAATTTCCAGCCCGATCTCCGACTGCCTCAGGGTTGCGCCAGAACTGGTTTGAGAAGCACCCGGCGTGGGCGGCTCGGCGTAGTCGGGCAGGTCTAGATTGTCGGAGGCGCCCACGTTATGAAATGCGTTCATCAGTACGATTCCCGATAGCCGCGCCCGGTACTTGCCGGCGGTTTCCACTTTGGTCTGGTATTGTTCGTTGATTTTTGATCCCAACAATTGCGTGGATTCTTCCAGCTTCTGTACTCGGCCAGCGAGATCGGTTGGCACAGCCGGGCCGCTTGCGTTCGAGGCGGTTTGGCCAGAAGGGGGAGCGGCGTTGACTCCATAGGGCGTGTTTTCTGCCGCTGCGGCCGTCTGGTTCGTATTGGCTGCGGCGGGAGCGATTACAGCGAGCAGCTTGCGCGTATCCTGCAACTCCTGGCGCAATTCGCGCATTTCCGCGCGGGACTGAGCGTTTTCGGCGCGCATTTGCTCGATTTCGGCACGCAGTTCGCGCACCTGCGAGTCCAACACTTGCAGGGGAGACTCCGCCGGAGCAGAGTTTGCCACTTGCGCACGAATGTAGCTGGCAAGAAGCATGACTGCGACCGCGGTAACGGCAAAGCTACGAAGGACAAAGCTTCTTGGGATCTTCACACATCCTCCACGCGGCATGCGAACCCGTCAGTGGGGTTGCGGGTCCGAATGTCGAATTGAAGTTTCAGTCGCCTGATGGCTGTTCAGGGGTAAAAAAGAACGCCCTGATCGTTCGCCATCCTGGTTCGCGCCCTGGCCAGCCTGAGCCCTATCGGGAAGCGTGATCCGAAAGACGGTTTGGCCTTCTGGCGTGCGTTCCTGCAAAACTTCGCCACCATGATCGTGAACAATTTTCTGTACGACTGTAAGGCCGAGGCCGGTGCCATTCTCTTTGCCGAAACTGACGAAGGGATGGAACAGATTCTCACGAATCGGTTCGGCGATGCCCGGCCCGTTATCGGCGACGGCGATCGTAATGGCGTGCCCGGTGCGTTCGATAGTGACGTCGACCCTGCCATCGTTCGTGGGCGCGGCTTCGCAGGCATTGAGCAGGAGATTGTAGAGGGCGCGCTCCAGCTTGCGCGCATCGAACCAGCCCCAGATCTGCGCATCACTGTGGATCTCGATCCGCGTCCCCTGATGGCGCGGGTGCACACGCACTGCCTGCGTAGCGCGCTGCACGGCGTCAAGAACATTGGAGTGCGTGGGATTGAGAGATTCCCGCGTGCGCGCGAATTCGAGCAGGGAATCGATCAGATCGGTCATCTGATTTACGCCGGTACGAATTTCCTCGTAAAGCTCTTCACGCTGGGCAGAGGTCAGGCGGCCGTCAAGAAGAAACTCGGAATTAGCGACCACAGCGGCCAGGGCATGGCGCAAGTCGTGAGTGATCGAACTTGCCATGCGCCCGATGGTGGCCAACTGTTCCGACTCCAGCAACGCCTGTTGCGTCTTCAACAGGCTGGCGCGCATGCGATCAAAGGCCAGGGTTAATTCGGCGATTTCGTCGCTGCCACGAGGGTCGAGCGGATGGTGGTAATCGCCGTGCTCCAGGGCTCGCACACCATCTACCAGACTGGCCAGCGGGCGAGTAAACGTGTAGGAGATGAAAAACACCAGGCCACTGCCGATCAGCACGGCCGTCAGACCGAGCAGCAGAAGCAAACGGTTCAGATTGTCGAGGAATTTCGTGGCCTGATCGTAGGAGCCGAGCACGGTAAGCCGCACCGGAGTGTCTTTCTGACTGGAAAGATCGATGGAGGTGGCAACGAAATTCTCTTTGCCAATTTCCACGTCGCGAGGCGCCGGTTCGGAGGATCCGGAGGCCAGCGCACGGACGCCCGGGGTTTGCCCCTGTTCGGGCGTCAGCGTAGTTGCAACAATTTCGTCTCCGTAAGAGAACGCGACCTGGCTGGCAGAAACCTTGCTGACTTCGTGTGCGAGCCGTTCGTCGATCTCGTATCCGATGACCAGGAAGCCAAGAAGGGGACCTTCAGTCTTGCCGAAGTAAACCGGCTGGACGAAGGTTTGATAAAGATGGTGTGCGCCAAACCACCAGTGACTTGAGTCTTCTTCTTTCAGTGACCGGTCAAAGAATTGCTGCGCTGATTCATGGGTGAATCCCGCGGACTTTGTGTGCAGTGCTACAACCTTGCCATTGCGGTCTGCAAGGCAGAGAAGATCGCTGCCAATCAAGGGCCAGATGTCGCGCGAAGCATCCTGGATGGTCGGCGCATCAGGGGCTGTCATGATGGAGCGGGTAATGGGCAGATACGCGACCAGTTCGGCTGAGTGGGTCAACATGATCTCGCGATCATGCTGAAAATTCTGAAACGTGGTGACAGAGTTGCGCAAGTCTTGCACGATACCTTCGCGCACGTGATTGCTTACGCTATGCCTGACGACCAGCAGGCTAACAGCCGTGAGGCCGGCGGTGATCAGCACCATTGAAAGCAGGAAACGCGTGCGCAGGCGAGTGTGCGGCACCAACGCATTGGCTTGCGATGCTGGGTATGTTTCCGGCATGGAGTTCGACAAGACCAAAGACTCAACGAACGAACTTGTAGCCCATTCCGTGCACCGTGCGGAAGTGTACCGGACTGGCCGGATCGCGTTCCAGCTTCTGACGCAACTTGAGGATGTGGTTATCGACCGTGCGGGTGGAAGGGTAATTCTGGTATCCCCAGACTTCGTTGAGCAATTCGTCACGACTGATCACGCGATCGGCGTTTTGCACGAGGAATTGCAGCGTCTTGAATTCCTGTGCCGTCAGGACAACAGTTTTGCTCTCACGCATGACTTCCATTTTCTTAAAGTCAATGGTGATTCCGTCGAAGCTGACCAGGTTTACCGAGGCCGCTCTCGAGGTATGGCGCAATGCGGCACGAACGCGTGCGAGCAGCTCGCGCGGGCTGAAAGGTTTGGTGACGTAATCGTCTGCGCCGAGCTCCAGCAGCAAAACCTTGTCCGAAACATCGGTGGTGGCGCTGAGAACAACGATCGGTAGTGTAGGAGCCTGGGCCTTAATTTCTTTGCACAAATCGCTACCGGAGAGTTTGGGCAAGCGCAGATCAAGGATGACGATTGCCGGGGAGCTAGCCAGGAAACTCTCCAGAGCCGATTTCCCGTTGCCCTGAACCTCAACGGCGTAACCCTCGGATTCGAACAGACGCTTGAGCGCTTTCTGGACCGCCGGGTCGTCTTCAACCACCAGAACTCTGCCCATTGGTCGTGTTGATGTCATCACGCCTGCCGACCTCGCCGTGCTGATAGGTGTAGCAATCTGACCCATAAGAATATCCCCATTCCGCCGGACGGCGGATTCCCCGAGAAGCACCTCGGTTTCTGGAACCCGGATTTGCGCCAACTGCGGCCGGTAACCTAAGGAAGCTTACAACGCTTGCGGGGAGTTTTTCGTCCTCAACGGAATTTTGACAAATTCTTGACAATTTCACAGGACTGTAAAAGGGTTTTTCGGCATGCGGCGTGCTAGCGACGGCGAATGATGGGAATGTTGCTCGAAGGACGCAAAATGATGGCAGCGCCGCCGTAAAATTAAGTCGCATGACGTCGCCGCCAGCATTGGATCGCTTGCGTGTCGTCCTTGTGGACACGCGCAACCCACTCAACATCGGCGCGGTGGCGCGCGCCATGAGCAACTTAGGCTTTCGCCATCTGCGTGTGGTGAATCCGTATGAAGTCGCATTTCAAGGCGCGCGCTCGGCCGTGGGCGCCTCCGCCGTTCTCGCCAGCGCGGAAATATTCTCGACTGTGGGCGATGCGGTTGCCGATTGTTCGCTGGTAGTGGGTACGGTTTCCGTAGGCCCTCGCGATCTACAGCACACATTGCAACGACTGGAAGCGGCAGCGCCCCTGATTCGCGCGCGTCTTGCATTGGGGTCGTGTGCCTTGCTGTTTGGTTCGGAGAAATTTGGGCTATCCAATAAAGACTTGAGCCATTGCCACTGGCTTACGCATATTCCCACACGCGAAGAGCACGCCTCGATGAACCTGGGCCAGGCGGTCGCGATTTGCCTGTACGAACTGATCCGTGATGCGGACGCGCTCGTGGTGCCGGCAGGAAAGTTTCTGGCGTCCTCCGCCGAGATGGAACGGATCACCGAGACCTTGCTGGTCGCGCTTCGAGCCAGCGAGTATCCGAAGCTCAATTCGTCCGATTCATTTCACAACGCGGTGCGCCGCATGGTCCGCCGCTTCCACATGCACAGCGGCGATGCCGAATTTCTGTTGGGCATGCTGCGGCAGATGGTTTGGAAGATGGAGAAGAAGAAATAGAAATATTCAGCGAAAGGAATTGCATCAGGGCCTGATTTCGACAGGAGATACCTGGAGGGAACTACGGCGGAGCTGAAAATGCAGGCTCCATTCGCTGGCGGAAGCTTTTCCGTCTATCTGCGGTGGATTGAACTTCCAGCCCCGGGCTGCCTCTAGCGCACGTTCCGCGAAGTACCTGCTCGGGCCGGCGGAAGTCAGCTTGGCTACTGTTACGCTTCCCGAGTCATCCACTGACACACTGGCAGTTATTCTTATAGTGCCTTGGATCGTGTGTTGGGCACTGTGCGATATCTCCGGCAGAACCTGGCGCTGAACGCTGCCGTGAACCGGCGTCTGCGCCGGACTTTCTTTCTGCGAAAACGGAACCGGGGATTGAGCCGCAGGGGGTTGGGGCTTCGGTGAAACGGCGGAGTGCGCTTCGCTGGCAGGTGGCGACGCTGGCGGGCCCATGAATCGCCAGGTAAGCAAGGCTATGACGATTAGGGCCGCGGCCGCAATCGTTCCTGCAACCCATCGGGGGCGAACTAGTTCGTTGGCTTGCTTAGTTGTTTGCCGATCAGCGGCGCGAGATTCAGGCTGATCGAGTCGGCGAAGGATATCATTCACAGTCCAGCGCAGCTGGGGATCGACTTGCAAGCAGTGCTCGGCAATCTCGCGCAGAGGATGTGGAACGGTTTGCGGGAGGGTAATGCCTTGCGGGTCTGGCGCCGGCTCGTGTTGCGTGAGCACGGCGACAAGAGTTGCGCCCAGCGACCAGATGTCCGCTGCCGAAGACGTTCCGGAATTCGCAACTTCCGGGGCGTCATAGGCGCTGCGGCCCGTGACGCGCTCGCCAGCCTTGCCAATACCATCGGCCGAAATCTTCAATGTGTTGTCAACCGCGAGAATGTTCGAGGGCCGGATATGCGCGTGAACCCACCCGGCGCGATGCAGGTAGGCGAGCGCTTCTACTGTGGGTCGAAGCATTTGGAGTGCTTCTTCGTGGGAAAGCGCCCGCAGCGGAAGAATCTCCGCCAGATTCTCTTCCGCGTATTCCATCACGACGTAAAGAAATCGATCGTCGTCAAACTGGCAGCGTCCAAAATCAAACAGGCGCAGCAGATGCGAATGCGAAAGTCCGGCGGCCTGCTGCCAACGCAGCAGCTGGACCTCTTCCCTGGCACCTTGCTGTTCCCCAGATTCAGCCGGAATCAGCTTGATGGCAGCCTTTTGCGAAGTTGCCCCGGCAGCCTGCGTGAGGAAGACCTTACTGTGTTCTGAGTTTCCCAGTTGCTGCTTCAGGGGAAATTTGCCCTCGACGATTCGGCCTTCCCACCTGCTCCGGAGTTGGGGCAGTGCGCTCATAGAGACGGATGAAGCGTTATTCTATGCCAGCCCCGGCTGTGGAGTTCGAAAATAATAGCTGGAATATTAGAGCCGCGGAATCGAGGCTTAGGGGCTGTGTTAGATTGAAGACATGGGCGCGTAGCTCAGTTGGTAGAGCAATGCCCTTTTAACCCGGTGGTGAGTTTCAGCGACACGTGTTTTCAGTAGCTTACGAAGATGCAGAAGGCCGCAAATAGCGGCCTTCTGCTCTCTGTAGCCGATAATCTGCAATATAATCTGCAAAGAAATTCTGACCTGTAGGTTACCGAAACGAGGGACGGCTATGGGTGAAGAAAAGCCCGGAGTATTAGAAGCAGAGCGCATTCGGAAGCAACGGGAGAATAAGGCAAACCGAGCCGCACAAGAGGCACGCGAAGGGGAGATTCTAAAAACGGATCAGCTGCTTTTTTTTAAGGCACTCGTTAATGACCTTGCAGAGACAGTGAAAAATTTCAATTCCGAAATGCATCTGGCTGGAAACGATACTGTTACATTTGAAGCGACAAGCAACACTCAGATTTCCATCGGGAAAAGAAAACCATTCTTTCTCAAAAAAATCATGCACCGGGAAGCCTCGGACGAGGTTTTGATTCGTACCAACAAACCCGAAGGTAATCGCGCAGGCGAGCGTGAGGAAAAGTGGCAATTCCGGGTGACAAAATGGAGAGCTTCAACTCAACTTCAGGAACGTTGGCGAATCCGCCAAAGAGTTGCTTGCGGAAATTGCCGACCTCTATAGCTAACGGCGATGCCAAACCGGAATCTCAGTCCCGCTGAACTTGAACAAGCAAATTTATTGATGAAAAGATTCGGGAAAAACTAGCAACGGCATCCGCTAGCGATCCACTTTTGTTGTTCGCTCCTCGCCGAAAAATCGTTAAGGAACTTGGTTACGACGAACGAGACAAACCGAGTGCCCGCGCTGAATTGAAGGCGCTAAAGTGGGGTGAACAGGGCGGGAGGTGCGCGGAGTGCGGAGAGTCGCTGCCTCTGAAATATTCGGAGCTGGACCGTAAGAATGCGGTTGACGGCTACACTCGGGAAAACACCGAGCTGATTCACGGGGATTGCCACTGTGAGTTTTGCTTCATGGCTTTCTTGGCATGTCCCCCGGTGGCTACCGTTTTCCGCTAAGCGGAATCGTCATCGAGGAATAGAAAGACCCATTTAGATTCTGGAGATTCTGGTTAAAGCACATGAAAGACGAGCAGCAAAGGATAAGTTCCGATACTCGGCGTAAAAAGATTATGCTGCGCGGCGCTTTTTTCGTACTGGCTCTCATGCCCGTGTTCTTCCTCATGAAGGGTGAAAATAGTCCCTGCTATTTAAGTCTCCTATCAACAAATGACAAGGGTGAACTGTCCCCATGGATTTGGAGCGAGTATGACATTTCTGCCTATTCTTATTATTTTGTTTGGACTAAACCGCAGCGCGACGTAGTAAGGAACACCGAATGGGACGCTTGCGTTCTCGTCTTTCTTGCGAGAAATGGCTATTCTAACGGATTGTCACAGGACGAACTCGCCAAGTTCAAAAAACGGGACTCTAGCTTAGTCCTGCATGGGGTGGACTTGAAACCGCTGACGTACCCCACAACCCTTTCCGAATTGATGTTGCGCAATATTTTAATAGCTATAGCTTCGATGTGTGTTCTGATTCTTTTGGCAGCATTTTTCTTCTTTCGCCCCCGTTTCGGAGGAAATAGCTCAGTTCAGAATCACTTGAGTTGAATACCGGAAAAGGGCCTTT
Organism: Candidatus Sulfotelmatobacter sp.; assembly: GCA_030039165.1. Lineage (GTDB taxonomy): Bacteria > Acidobacteriota > Terriglobia > Terriglobales > Acidobacteriaceae > Sulfotelmatobacter. Next base: position 16,857 of record JASHQM010000103.1, read on the forward strand.
ACTCGAAGCCATCGAAGACTGGGCGCTGGGGTTCACGGAAACGCACAAAATCGCGCAGATGCCCAGTACAACCTTCAGGGCGTGTCTCATCGAGAACTGCCTCACCGAGTCCAACTATTCGCGATGCCCATCGGGTTGTGATCTGCACGTTGTTGCTGATTCGCTTCGAACCGTCTTCCATGAAGTCTTTTGCCCACCCACCCTCACGTCCGCCGACTAGGTATGAAACTACCATCCATCATGCCACAGGTAGGATGCTAAAGCGATGCTGTGAGTATCCCACCTGACCCAGTACCCGATTTTCCGGTTAGCCGAATCTTCTCCCATGTCTCCATATTCAAAATTGTCCTGTGGAAACTTGCGTTCTATCGTGATTTCTCCCGCTGACGCAAACCGCAGTGACGTTCACAGTGAAAGGAAGATCGCCCGTCCGGCAAATCGCTTGTGCACAGGCGAGGGAAATGTCGAAGCAGTTCGTCCAAGATTGGGCTCTTTTCCACAGAAACGTAATCTGATTTTGCTTGCGCGACTGTTCCGAATCGCGTAAAGTCGCGAGAGTACGGCATCTGAACGGCATCTGCACCACGGCCAAGCTCCTACCTGCGCCGAGCACAGCAATCGCACCGCACTAACTCCCAAGGAAATCTTATGGCGACGTGCTCTATTTGTTCCCATCCCCAGCGCTCCGCAATTGAGCGGTCTATCGTCGATGGCGTTCCCTACCGAAGCATCGCAAAAAACTTTGCCGTGACGATCTCGGCCACGTCGCGGGTGCCAACAGCGAACGATAGGGCAAATATCTATTGCAGCTTGGCGTACTCGGCTTTGGCTTGCTTGAGGATAGTGATGTCGGGATCGGCGTCTTTCCAGAGCGTGAGGAAGTCCTGATATGCAGCCTTCGCTTTGGCGGTGTCACCCTGCATGGCGTAGGCGCGACCGAGTTGGAGATTTGCGAGAGCGCCAATCGGTTCGTACAGCACAATGCCTCGATGATCGAGAATCTTCTGAAATTCCTCCGCTGCCTGATTCCCGTCACGTGCCGCTAGATAAGCTTCACCACGCACGTAGACCGGGTACATGGCTTGCCACTCATAAGCCTCGCCGGGGTAACCCATTTCGTATGGGGAGGCAGCTCGAAGCCTATTGATGGCGTCTTGGAAGTCTGCGCTATTGAGGGACAGCTTCGCCCGAAGCGTCGGCAAGTAGTTGAACTGCACAGCCGTGTCTTCAGGAAAACGACGGGCGAGGTTGTCTGCCAACTCCTTAGGCATTCGCTTACCGGCATAAGCAAGAGCTAAGGCGATAGCGTAATCCAAAGCTCGCCCTGTTGCGATGGATTTAGCATGAGCAGCTTGGATGCCAGCTTCGGAAGCGTTCCCGAACAATGCCTCTCTGAGTGCGCACACAGCTTCGTAGGTTGCCGCAGTTTCCTTTCGACCTTCTCTGAATGCCGAGAGTGTGCCGAGTCGAGAGCCTCCGCGACCTCGATGCCGAGCGACAGTACGGTCTCGATCTCCAACGGACGCCCAGCGATCTTATGTTTCAGCGTCACGCCGTCCAGATACTCCATAGCGATGAAGGACTGATCACCGCGCTTCCCGATCTCGTAGATCGTGCAGATATTGGGATGGTTTAGAGCGGATGCAGCGCGTGCCTCTCTACGGAACCTTTCGAGCAGTCTGAGGATCATGAGCCGCGTCATCAGGAAGGAACTTCAGAGCAACGAAGCGTCCAAGCTCGGTGTCTTCAGCCTTGTAGACAACACCCATCCCACCACCGCCAAGTTTCTCGATGACGCGGTAATGCGAGATGGTTTGCCCGATGAGTTGCGACTCAGGAGCCATTGGCGGAGATGTTATGCCGCACCCTTGGCTGGGGTCAACGAGCGGTCAGAAAAGCGCAACAATGTGACTCATTGTTTTCTTGCGTTTGGACAGGTGGTCTGAAACGCTTCCGTCGTAGCAGCCGCAAGTAAGTGAATCCATTGACCAAGAATTTTCGTTTTTCACTGGTGCGGGGGAATACCTTTTGACCACCGATCACTGCGGCAGCCCCACCTTCCGCACCAACTCAGCAAAGCGTGGGTCGGAACGTATGGGGTCGAACAAGAAGTCAGTCTTCAACGCCACCATTGAATTATCGCGTTCCTGATATGCGGTGCTGAGCCACCGGAAAGCTTGATCTTTGTCTCCCAAGTCGGCATAAAGCTCAGCAATCTCGTATGCGGACGAGTGCCCA
>JASHQM010000104.1 GCA_030039165.1 Candidatus Sulfotelmatobacter sp.
CGAAACGGCGTAAAATCGACGCCTGCGCGTTTTCCTGGCCGAATTGGCGATATTCCCGATCGAGCGATTTTAACAAAGCCGCCGTGACTTCCACGCGCGACCACTCCGAGCCTGTGGCAAGTTTTAATGAAGTTGCCTCGGCGGCAAATTCTTTGGGAAAGCCTGACTGATTCACGTTGATGCCGACTCCGACCACAACATGGCGGACCCGTGTGGCTTCGGCATTCATCTCGGTCAAAATGCCGCAGACCTTCTTGCCCGCGAGAAGCACATCATTCGGCCATTTCAGATCCAGTTGTAGTGGCGGAGCGATTTGCTCGAGGGCCGCGCGGACTGCGAGGCCGGCAGCCAGGGACAGGACAAGCACCTCCGCAGGAGGCAAGGCTGGACGCAGCACAACAGAGCAATAAATCCCGGCTGAGCGTGCCGATTCCCATGTATGCGCCCCGCGCCCGCGGCCGGCAGTCTGCTCTTCGGCGAGAAATACCGTGCCTTCAGGCACGCCTTCAGCCGCGGACGCCATGGCTGCAGCGTTGGTCGAGTTGATCTTATAGAAATGTCGAATATGGCCAGCGAAGATCGTGCCGCGGATCAACGGTTCGAGAATTTCAGGCAGCAGGAGATCGGGCATGGACCTAAGCTGATAGCCGGTAGCCGGATGGCCTGCTACATCCACGCCGAGGCCGCGCAACTGCTGAATCAGACGCCACACTTCCGAGCGGGTGGAGGAAATCTCCTGTGCGATTTTCGTCCCGCTCACGACTACGGTAGCGTGCTCCATCAGTACGCGCACGATATGTCCGAGGAGTGAATCGGTGGCGGGTTCCAGAGGAACGGGCTTCGTATGGGCGAGAGCCGTATTCGTGCGCTGGGCTTTCGAGCTTCGGATTGTTGCGGCCTTCCTGATGCCCGAATTATGCGGGAGGATGCGGAAAAGCACAAACCGCGCGCCCTGCTTACCCGCAAGTTCGTGCCCCGCTACGCAGGCACCACTCTCATGCTCATATCCACGGCCTGGGGCGAATGAGTGAGCAGGCCAACGGAGATGAAATCCACGCCGGTTTCCGCGTAGGCGCGAACATTCTCCAGGCGGATGCCGCCCGAGCACTCCACGAGAATATGGCGGCCGAACTGCGCACATCGCTCCACCGCGCGGCGCACCTGCTCGGGAGGCATGTTGTCCAGAAGAATTGCCTCTGCGCCATGGGACAGCGCCTCTTCCAGTTCTTCCATAGTGCGGGCCTCGACCTCGATCGGTTGCTCGCCACGGCGGTTGTGCAGGGCCCGCTCAAGCGCGGGCACCATTCCTCCGGCGAGAGCGATGTGATTGTTCTTGATCAATACTCCGTCAGAAAGATCGAGCCTGTGATTCTGGCCACCCCCGCACCGCACGGAGTATTTATCAAGCACGCGCAGGCCGGGGGCAGTCTTGCGCGTATCAAGAATGTGCGCTTTCGTACCCGCAATGGCGTCGACGAATTTGCGCGTCAAGGTGGCGATACCACTCATGCGCTGCAAGAAATTGAGGATAACGCGCTCGCAGGAGAGCAGCACACGCGCATTATGGCGAATCACAGCAACCGACTGGCCTTTGTGCAGGCGGACCCCGTCGAAAATTTCGGGATGCGTGGTTACTTCATAGTGCGATGTAACAGCGCCGTCGAGTGCAGCATAGACGTCCAGAATGCGCGCGATGCAGCCGATGCCGGCGAGAATGCAGTCCTGCTTGGCGAGAATGGTTGCCGAGGCCCGCTGGTTAGGATCGATGCAGGCATAGCTGGTCGCGTCGCGCGTGGCTCGGTCCTCGAGCAGCGCGTTCTCGATAATGGCGGTAATGCGTCTTGAATTCCAATCCATAATCATGCAAGGGACAGCCGCCATCGGCTGCCCGGGCGGGCGCAGCCCGCTTGCTTATCTGCAGCCCAACTCTTGCATCTTGCTCTTCGTCTTCTCTTGGAGCAGCGCAAGCTCCTCCTGGTGCCTGCGCAGTCCCTCCACAACGTTCGGAGGCGCCTTCGCCAGGAATTGTTCGTTGCCAAGCTGACGTTGTCCGGTGGCAATTCCCTTTTCTATCTTCTCAAATTCCTTTTTGAGACGTTCGCACTCGGCAGCCGTGTCAATCTTTCTCTCGTAAACCACGTGAACATCAAAACGAGCCGTGCTGCGTGAGCCGGCATGCTTCGCCAACGATGCATCAACAAACGTGATCGTCTCTACGTTTGCTAGTCGCTCTACCGCACCCTGATTCCCCTCGATCATGCCGCGAATGTGCGGCTCCTCCGCAAACACCTCAATCGCCACCTTGACCTTCGACTCAACCTTCAACTCGGCGCGAACATTTCTGACGTTCACGATCAAATCCTGAAGGATCGCCATTTCGGTTTCGGCAGTAAGGTCAACCTGAGCCCAGTCCGACTCTGGGTAGCCAGCAAGCGCAATCGACTTGAGCGGGGGGGCACCGTCGTGCATCGCCTGCCAGATCTCCTCTGTGATGAACGGCATAATTGGGTGCAAAAGTCGCAGCGAAGTCTCAAATAGATTCACGAGATTGGCGCGGGCCGGAGCGTATATCTCCTCATTATCGGAAAGCAATCGTGGCTTGATCAGCTCAATATACCAGTCGCAGAAATCGCCCCAGAAGAAGTCGTAAATACGGTTTGCCGCCTCGTGGAAACGAAATGCTTCAAGCGTAGTGTAAACATCCTCCGCAGCGCGATTGAAGCGTGAAAGGATCCAGCGATCTTCCAGGCGCACGGTTTTGAATCCACTGATTCCCACCTGCGGCGCTCCCTTAACGTCGGCGTTAGGTGACTCACAAGGGCCCACCCGCTGCCTAACCCTGTCCACATTCATGAACATGAATCGTGCTGCGTTCCATATCTTGTTGGCAAACGCACGATAACCTTCGGTGCGATTTTCATTGAAAGCAATATCCGTCCCCGGTGCGGCCATGGCCGCCAAAGTAAAGCGAACGGCGTCGGTACCGAAGCGCTCAATAATATCCAGAGGATCGATCACGTTGCCTTTGGTCTTCGACATTTTCTGGCGCTCGGCGTCGCGCACCAGTGCGTGGATGTAAACATGATGAAAAGGAACGCTGTCGTCTTTACGCGGACCGTCGTCGCATTCAGCCTTGGTTGTAGCTTTCTTGATCGCCGGATCCTGCTCGTGCCCGGCCATGAAGTGGCACCCGAACATAATCATGCGAGCCACCCAGAAGAACAAAATCTCGTACGCCGTGATCAGCAGCGTGGTCGGATAAAAGACCTCCTGGTCGCGCGTCTTCTCTGGCCAGCCCAATGTTGTAAAAGGCAGCAGACCGGAGGAAAACCACGTATCGAGCACGTCCGTTACCTGCTCGGGTTTTTCCGCACCGCATATCGGACAAGCCGCAGGAGCCTGACGTGCAACGATGACTTCGCCGCAACTGCACTTCCAAGCAGGAATGCGATGCCCCCACCACAACTGGCGCGAGATGCACCAGTCATAGATGTTGTTCATCCAGTTCAGATAAATCGTGCGATAGTTCTCGGGGACGATCGTAATCTCACCGCTCTCGACCACCTGTGCCGCTTTCTCCGCCAGCGGTTTGATCTTGATGAACCATTGTTGGGAAAGTCGCGGCTCGATCACCGTTCCACAGCGATCGCACTTGCCGAGCGCTAGCGTGTAGTCTTTTTCTGCAACCAGAAATCCCTGCTCGCGCAGATCTGCCAGCACACGCTTACGCGCTTCGTAGCGATCGAGCCCCGCGTACGCGCCTGCATTCTGATTCATGCAGGCATGCTCATCCATGATGTCGATCTGCGGCAGGTTATGGCGCTTGCCCGCAGCGAAATCATTGGGATCGTGCGCCGGTGTCACTTTCACGGCTCCTGTGCCGAACTCCGGCTGTGCGAGTTCATCAACGATGATAGGAATCTCGCGGTTCATCAGCGGCAGCAAAACTTTTTTGCCGTGCAGATGGGTGTAGCGCTCGTCCTTGGCGTTAACGGCGACGGCAGTATCGCCCAGCATTGTCTCCGGACGGGTTGTCGCAACGGTGATAAATTCCGAAGAGCCCACAACCGGATAGCGAATCTCCCACAGCTTTCCCGCGACCTCTTCGTGCTTCACTTCCAGATCGGAGATGGCCGTCTCGCAGCGCGGGCACCAATTGACGATGTATTTTCCGCGATAAATCAGCCCTTCCTCATACAGGCGGACGAAAACCTCGCGCACGGCACGCGAAAGATTCTCGTCCATGGTGAAATATTCGCGGTCCCAGTCGACCGATGCTCCAAGTCGCTTCATCTGGTCGGTAATCGCGTTGCCGTACTGCTTTTTCCACTCCCAGACGCGCTCAATGAATTTCTCGCGCCCCAGGTCGCGGCGTTTCTTGCCTTCTTTAGCGAGGTCGCGCTCGACCATCATCTGGGTGGCAATGCCGGCATGATCGGTCCCCGGCAACCACAGCGTGATGAAGCCGCGCATGCGGTGCCAGCGCACAATAATGTCCATCTGCGTCTGGTTGAGCATGTGGCCCATGTGCAGGCGGCCGGTGACGTTCGGCGGGGGGAGAAGCAAAGCAAACACGGGGCGCGTTTCGCCTGGCGGAGGCGTGGGTACGGAAAAAAGTTTTTCTTTGATCCAGTAGGCGGCCCAGCGCGCCTCAATCGCGCCCGGTACATAAGCTTTCGGAAGTTCGTGCGGCATGGAAACAGTCAGCAATCAGCATTCCGGCATCAACCAATGCGAATTCACAGGCATCGTCATCCCGAACCAGACCATGGAGGACCTTGCGTCAGGAATGGCACTGAACGTTGAATGCTGAATTCCGAGTGCGACTTTTGATCTTACAGGCCAAGGAAAAGAAGGGTCAAACCGTCGGGGGGATAGGAGGTAGAGGCCCGCAAAGTTGCACCCCC
>JASHQM010000105.1 GCA_030039165.1 Candidatus Sulfotelmatobacter sp.
AATTAAACGATAAGGTACTTCATAGTTCGTTGTTGGGAATATGCAAGTTCCGGTTCCATTCTGGGAAGACTAGGTAGCCAAAGGAATTTTCTGCGTCACTTAATGCTTTGGAACCTGGTCGATCAACTGACAGCAGATCGGACATATTTCGTAGTTGCAGGCATTGTTTGTCATAGCGGCCCGGAGTCTGGGAACCCCCTCGCGGGACTTTCCGAAGGGAGGCCGACAGAAAGCTCGCAATTTCCCGATCTCCGGTACAAAAAAGATGCCACAGGAGGATTCGCGGGGTTAAAACCAGCAAAAAATTTACGAATTACGAATAACGGACAATGTTGTATAAACTCCTATCTGCAAGCCCCTTGTTATCCACAGCCCATTTCAACTAATCTCTAAGAGTTTTCGGTGAGGATTCAAACTTACCTTCCCGAACTTCAGTCGTAGCATGGAGAGCAGTAAACGAATTCGTACAAAGCCTTCTTCGGTTTCAAACCTTTTTATCCCCAACTACCAAAACAACCCTGCAACGGTAAAGGCTCGCATGGCCTTGCGAATGGCGCGCGGAAACCACAGCGAAGCAGCGCGCATGCTGGGATGGTCGCTCAGCACACTTCGATGGCGCCTCTACGGTCACTCTACTCGTAAGACGGATGGGAAAACCAAGCCTCGCACTCGACTCAATGCGTGAAGTCCCGCCCGTGATTTCCCGACAGGCTGGCGTATGATTTTGAGTGTGAACAGGATTTGTCGTTAATTGACCAGCAGCACAGTGTTTGGAAGACTCTTTTTTCTTTGCGAATATGTTTTGTTGCAGACTTGCGCTCAACCGAAAAAAAAACACAAAAGCGATGGCTGGAATAAAAAGCCCTGGCTCATCGCCCCATCTAAGGTGTGACACAGTACAGTTCAGTTCAGTTCTTTATCTTTTCTTTCTCCCCGGCATTTTCGACCAGTTTCGCTTCCAGCGGCTTGCCACGATTTACCAGCATCGCGTAATCCGGTGAGCTAAACGGATACAGCCTTGCTGATTCCTGCCCGGTCTTGCTCAGTGTGATATCCACGCGGCGGTTGTTGGCCAGGACCACCGTCTGAATCTTCGTCAGAACCTTCTGCTTATCTGCCGCGCTAAGGTTCGGATTCTGTTCCAGCAGCTGTTTGACCTGATCCACAGTGAGATTCTGCTCTTTGCCGTAAGCTTTCGTTTCAAGATTGGCTTCGGGAACTCCTTGATCCACCAGGAACTGCTTGGCGAGTTCGGCTCGCCGCTCCGAAAGCGCCTGATTGTAACTGTCGGGACCGCGCTTGTCGGCATGCCCTCCGAGCACCAGATGTGCGTCTGGCACTGCGGTGAGATAACCCTTGAACGAGTCGGCCAGCGTCTTCAGAGCTTCCTGTTCGCTGGGCAGCAATGCGGCATCGTTTTTCAAGTTACGTGGACGGTTTGTGGGGAAGTACACGCTTCGTGACAGAGCTAGCTCCGGGTTCTCGATTGTGCCAGTAATATGCAGCACTGCAGTGCGCATTTCCGAGCCCCCGCAGCCATTCGTCGCAGTCAGGGTGTAAGTGACAGTTTCATCGACTGCGCCCGGCGTGGTCTGCTTCGGAGTAATCTGCAGCGGACGATTGCCGCTGGCATCGACCGGCCCAAACTGATCGATGGAAACGTTTGAAACGTTAGAAGCCGACCAGCTCAAAGCCGAGCTGTCGTCCTGCACGACCTTGTCGCCGATCTTCCGATAGTGAACCTCTGCAGGTGAAAGCTGCAGATTCGCTTGAATCGCCTTATTGACGTTCACGGTCGCCGTCGATGTAGCCGTGCCACCAGGGCCGGTCGCCGTCAACTCGTATGTCGTATTCTGCTTGGGTTGCACGCTCTGTTCGCCACTCGCCGCGACTGATCCTATGTTGCTGATCTGAACACCAGGAGCATCCGTCGCGGTCCACTTGAGTTGCGACGAATCCCCGCAGTTCACTTGCGCCACGGTCGACGAAAGTTGCGCAGTGGGCTTTGCGACCGCAACCGTAGCGCTGGCTGTGCCGACGGTGAATCGTGGAATGGACGTCAGCTTCGATCCGCGCGGCCAATCCACAGTCTTGCGAACGCCTTTCGGAACATCAATTACCACGCGCTTGTTGGGCGCAACCTCCACCGAACCCGACCATGCGTCTTTGTCGCCACTTTGCACGGTCACTTGATACGCGCCCGGAGGCACCACGAGTTCCTGCTTCCAGAGCCAGTCGTTGTTGAACTCATCGCCGTGACCCACGAAATAATCGGGACTCTTTCCATTGAGCAAAACCGCATCGCGGTCCGCCCCTTCAATTGTCATGGCTCCGAACGGGCCAGAAACGTTTCCAGAGATAGGTTGCAGAGTTACATCGAGAGTCTGCGCCTTGCCCGCAATGATCGTGACATTGCGAGTTTCCGGAGTATATCCATAATTCGCCAGGGCGATCTTGTGATCCCCGGCAGACAAAGCTAACGAGTGATGCTTGCTAGCCTCGCTGATGGCGCGTCCGTCGATCCACACATAGGCCTGCTTGGGAGTGACATGGATGGCGACCTTGCCGTCATTACTCTGCCCCATGCCCTGCGCGACCATAGCCAACGCCAGAGCGGAGATTACCAATGGAATCCATGCGAAATGCAGTTTCATAAGGAAGCTCCTTGCGTGAAAGCCTAGCAAAGATGCTTGGGAGCGGCTTTCGCGAATAGGTGACGCGAGAATTGTACATCCGATTGCCGATCTTTTTGCCGGGGGTGCAACTTTGCGGGCCTCTACCTCCTATCCCCCCGACGGTTTGACCCTTCTTTTCCTTGGCCTGTAAGATCAAAAGTCGCACTCGGAATTCAGCATTCAACGTTCAGTGCCATTCCTGACGCAAGGTCCTCCATGGTCTGGTTCGGGATGACGATGCCTGTGAATTCGCATTGGTTGATGCCGGAATGCTGA
>JASHQM010000106.1 GCA_030039165.1 Candidatus Sulfotelmatobacter sp.
ATTCCATTCGCGCGCTCGAATTCCAGGTATTTTAGCCGGAGGGAGGTGCACGGGCCACACAGACCTTTCCAGCCGTCGTTTCATTGTTAAATCAGCCGAATGAATGAGTGCCTGGTCGAGTTCGCAGGCTGTGCCTCACCTCGCAGCCAACTCCGGCCGGGAACCAGAAATGTTCTCGGCCAAACTTTCGGATTGCCGACTTACGGCGAAACTGTCGAGCCGGTCTGCTCGACAATTGTCCAGGACGAATTCAACTTGCGTTTTCGGCGGCGATCCACGCAGCCTTGCCAGTGGCGACAGCAGCGACTCGACACGGCGCTCCGCCAGTGTAGCCTTCGCGCGATAGGTCGCGATAAGTTGGCAAAGGCTAGGCATTGGTTAGGCTCACTTTGCAGCTTGCAGAACAGCGTTGGACACGTGCGGTTCTTCGGCTTTCGTGGGCGCTTCCGTTTCGGCGATGTTGGTTTCGGCGATCTTCGTTTCGGGGATCTTCGTTTCCGCGACGTTCGTCTCAGCCGCCTTCGCGGGCGCAATGTCATCCAAGCGAATAATCGTGGCGGCCGCTGCGAGTCTTACTTCACGTTTGGGGTCGGAAAGCCGAGGTTCAATTCCTTGCAGGAGACCTGGCTCGCCGCGTTTCGCAATGGCTTCCAATGCGGCAACCCGCAAAACCCAGTTCTTGTTCTGGCTGACGGTCAACAATAACTTGCCGGTGCGAGCCTCAGGATCGGTTGCGAGAGCTGAAAGCAGGACAGCCTTCGCAGCCACGCCGTTCTTCCGATCCTTCGTGATGGTCTGGTAGGCTCCCCAGGGAATACCGCTGAACGGGACATAACCGATCCCCTCGTTAAATGCCATCTGAGCCAGTTGTTTTGGGTCGTGGAGTATTTGCATCTGCTGGGCGATCATGCCCGAATTGTTCTTGCGTTCCCCGATATAAACCTCGTAGTAGACGTCGTAGGACATTCGATCCTTCAGCAGAAGCAAAGCATGGGCGGCGGCCATCACCACCGAGAAGTTCTTATCGTCGAGTGCAGCCTTCAGGCTGGAGTCCGCAGAGGACGCGTGCATTTCGCCCAGCGAAGTTGCCGCTGCCGTCCGGACCAAGCTGCTTTTATCTTTCAGAGCTTTCTCGGCAAGCTCAATCGCGTGAGGGTCGTTCGAGATGTGGCCCAGAACGCGGACCGCAGCCACCCTGCGCGCTGCGCTCTTTTGCGTCAACCCGGCTTCTAGAAGAGACCATGCAGGGTCAGTCGCCGCCTGCGCGCATGCTTGGACGGTGAAGGCACTGATCAAGAGTTTAATAACGATGATCATAGTGGAGCGGCGCAGCGTTCGCCTATTCAGCATCTTCTTTAAGAGATTGCGGCTCATTTTCTGACCTCCCGGCAACTGGCGTTAACGCCTTCCGTTAAGGCATGCGGGGAGCCAACACCAATTGGTTTAAAAGCAGCGACTTAGGCAGCGTAGATCTTGCTAAGCGCTCGGAAATTCACGGGATTTCGGGACAGCCGTCTCAATAAAGAACTCTGATTCCAGGGAAGTGCATGATGTTTATTTGACAGACACACCCGTAGGATGGGATCAGCTTTGGGTTGAGTTATCGGGGAATAATCTGTTCACACCAGTGCGCATTACCACTTATGACTTCACGGCTATCCGTCATCGCGGCGCTGGCCACTTCGCTCTTCATGCGGCTTGCTGGCGGCGACTCTGACGTTGCTGTCTGGCAGCTTCCAGCTTGCGGTCGCGCTCAGCGTGGATCTCTCCCTGTCGGCCCATGAGCATGTCGTTCGGTGTGACGTAGCCGATCGCACTGTGCAACCGGACGCTGTTATAGCGATCCACATACTGTTGGATTAGTCGCTTCGCATCTTCCAGTGACAGCGGCGTCCCCGGTCGAATGCATTCGCTTTTCAGCGACTTGTGCCAGCGTTCCAGCTTTCCATTCGACTGCGGATAATGAGGTGAGGTTCGGACGTGCGTCATGCCCGAGATGCGAATGAACTCCTTGAAATCGCGAGCGATGAACTGCGGGCCATTGTCCGAGATGATGCGCGCCTTCGCTTCCGCGTACTTTTCCTTGGCGTGTTCGAGAATTACTTCGACATCCGCTTCCCTTGGTTGTCGGGCAATGCTCGACTGCTCGATGCGCGTGACGGACTGAATGTTCTAGCGGAATTCGAGCTTCTTGGGCGCTCGTCCGATCCAGAATGTAATAAGATTGTTCAACTACTTGATAAGCCGGGCAGAAGGTTCCATCGAGTGACACTTGGGAAGCCGCATGAAGCCACGATCACGCGTAACGGTGATAAGGCTGCGAGTTTTGCGACTGGCGCTTTGTCTCGTGCTGAGCGGTTGCAGATCACAAAGCTCCAATAGCGCGCCTACGATTGAATTCACAAGAGTGCCTCCGGCGGCGCAGGGTGGCGATGAAAGGGTAGACACCATCGCAGGACGCATTCATGGCTCTCATCCGGATGAGCAGATCGTAATTTATGCCCACAGCGGGCCGTGGTGGATTCAACCCGATCCCGATCATCCATTTGTTTCGATTCAGTCCGACTCGACGTGGAGCACCCCAACTCATCTCGGATTTGACTATGCCGCCCTGCTGGTAGAACCGGGTTACCATCCTCCCCTTACCTTGGATGTAAATCCCACTGCGGGTGGCATGGTAACTTCGCTTGCGATTGTGAAAGGCTCTGGCTCACCGACCTTCGCTCCGACAAAACCTCTGAAGTTTAGCGGATACGATTGGGCAGTGCGCACTGTCCCCAGCAATCGTGGAGGATCGGAAAGCCTCTACGACCCCGATAATGCCTGGACGGACGCCAGCGGAGCACTGCATTTGCGGATCAACCATAGGTCTGGTCTGTGGTACTGTGCCCAGCTCGCGCTAACCCGCAGTCTAGGATATGGCACTTACATTTTGAGAGTGCGAGACGTCTCCCATTTAGAACCAGCTGAGGTTTTTAGCATGTATACCTTCGACGAATGGCACGGAGATCAGTATTACGGTGAAATGGACGTTGAGATGAGCCGATGGGGAGATGCCGCCGATCCTAACAATGCGCAGTATGGCATTCAGCCGTTTTATGTTCCTGGAAATGTATATCGGTTCAAGGCTCCAGCTGGCCCTCTGACGTATACCATGCGCTGGAACTCCGGAAGCGTCACATTCACGACCCGTTCGTCGAGCGGTAGTACTGCCGGTACTGTTGTCGCCGAGCACGAATTTACTGCGGGTGTGCCTGCGCCGGGCCAGGAAAAAGTCAAGCTGCAAGTTTACTTAGTTCCAAGCGACAAGTATCCGCTGCAGGAGGGTGGTGAAGTTATCATCGACAAATTCGAATACCTCCCGTAATCGTGGGTGCCTGGCGTGGCGATTGCTGGGACTGGCTGTCGCCGGATTGGTTGTTGTGTGCCATTCAGTTTCTGTATTGGCGATTGATCCCAACCGGACGCTCTCGCAGTACGTTCATAATTCCTGGGGAATGGACAAGGGATTCCCGGGTGGTTCTGTTACTTCTATTGCGCAAACTCCCGATGGCTACCTCTGGATTGGAACAGACAGGGGAATAATCCGCTTTGATGGGATCAATTTTCGTACCTTCGAAGCAGGGTCAGCAACACCCACGTTCGGTCCTGTGCGCAAGCTTCTCGTGGATGGGCAGGGGACTCTGTGGATTCTGTTACAGAATACGAAACTCCTGCGCTACCGTGATGGAACTTTCAATCTTGTGCGAGGTGAGGCCGAAAACGGCATTACTGCATTAGGAGAAGGAGCAGGAAATGCGGTCCTGCTCTCCTCGCTCGCGATGGGCGTATTGGTGTACAAGGACGGAAGCTTTGTGAACGCGTCGGCAGCGCTGGCGCCGGGGCAAAATGCATATCAGACGGCTGCTGACTTTAGTTGGTCAACCAGCATCGCACCACATCGGTTGATAGAGCCCACCGCTGCCGTGATTTCGCTGGGGGCAACCAGCGACGGAAAGATCTGGCTCGGGACGCAGGATCGAGGGCTCCTCTTTCTTGCTGGAGGTGAAGTTCATACCGTCGCGCCAGAATTGCCCAATTTGCACGTCAACTGCTTTCTGCCTCTTGAGAACCACGAGCTGTGGATGGGAACGAACCAGGGCGTCCTGCTGTGGAACGGAGCGGAACTTACACGCGAGGGGATCCCTTCGTCTCTCCGCAACGTCGAAGTTCTTTCTATGGTTCGGGATCGCGATTCGAATATCTGGGTCGGAACCACGCAGACACTGATTCGAATCAACGAAGGCGGGGTTTTTTCCTTAGCACAGGAAATTCGTTCTCCCGAGAATCGGACGACGGCACTCTTCGAAGATCGGGAAGGAAACCTGTGGATAGGCGGCGCACAGCACCTTGAGCGTCTGCGGGACAGCGTGTTTGTCACATATTCGCTCCCGCGCCAGCAAAGTACCGGAGCGTTGTATGCCGACCCCAATGATTACACTTGGATTGCACCGGCTGAAGGAGGCTTGTGGCGGCTGAAGGCCGGCAAATATGAGGCCGTCGCTACGGCGGGACTTACTGGCGATGTTGTCTATTCCATGACCAGCGCCAGACCGGATAGTTTATGGATCGGACGGCAACATGGAGGGCTGACTCATCTCCGGTATGTCAACGGCGAATTCATCGCCAAGACGTTCAAGCGATCCGAGGGCTTGGCTCAGAACAGTGTCTATACCGTTCTCGAAGGTCGTGACGGGACAATCTGGGCCGGAACGCTTACCGGTGGGGTAAGCGAATTAAGAAATAGACATTTCACGAATTACACGACCGCAGATGGTTTGGCGTCGAACACGGTGTCGTCGATCACTGAAGGTACTGACGGAGCGATCTGGTTTGGGACCCCCGACGGCCTCACTGAGAAATCGGCGAACGGATGGCGGACCTATCGTGTAGCTGATGGATTACCATCAGCAGACATTGATTGTTTGTTCCAAGACTCAACCGGGGTGATTTGGATCGGAACTGCCGAAGGTCTCGCATTTTTCAACGCCGGCCAGATACATACTCTTGCGGCGGAGCCTGACTCTTTGCATGAACCAATATTCGGAATTGCAGAGGACAAAAACCGCTGGCTCTGGATTGCAACTGTTGATCACGTTCTTCAGGTAAGACGCAATATTCTCAACGATAAGGATATGACAGATGTACACGAGTATGGGCTTGCCGACGGCCTGCTTGGCATCCAGGGCGTGAAGCGGGACAAATCTGTGGTCGCAGACTCGCACGGCCGCATTTGGTTCTCTACCGACCGCGGCCTTTCTGTTGTCAGTCCAGATCGAGGCACCGTCAATCCGACACCAGCTCTTGTTCAAATCGAAGCTGTCCTCGCGGATGGTACGCCCCTCGATTTTAGAACGTCACCAAAAGTTCCGGCGGGGCGAGAGAAGATTACGTTTCGATTTGTTGGTCTGAGTTTGGCGAATGAGGAGCGCGTCCGATACCGTTACAGGCTGGATGATTTTGAGAAGAGCTGGAGTGAACCCGGGGTGGCACGAGAAGCGACCTATAACGGTCTTGGACCGGGGCCATATCGGTTCCGCGTCGTCGCGAGTAATAGTGACGGCCTGTGGAATGGCATGGAGGCAGCCGTCAACTTCAAAATCGAACCCCAACTCTGGCAAACATGGTGGTTTCGTTTGGCCGTAGTGCTTGCCGCGGGTTTAATGGCATTGATTGTGTACCGCGTTCGCATGCAGCAGCTTACTCGACTGCTCAGTGTTCGGTTCGAAGAGAGACTTGCGGAACGCACACGTGTTGCTCAGGATTTGCATGACACGTTGCTGCAGGGAATCTACAGTGCCTCCATCCACTTTGATCTGGCAAACAATCGCATGCCGGAAGACTCGCCGGCTAAACCGGCCATGCAACGCGGTCTGGATTTGCTGCGCCAGGTCAGCCAGGAGGGCCGCAATGCTCTTCGCTCTCTTCGTTCGCGAAACACGAGCTCCGACGGACTGGAGCAGGCTCTTGCTCTTCTTCCAAAGGAGTTCGCTCTGCCGGAGAGCATTGATTTTCTCGTGGCTACTGAAGGTCAGCCCCGCGCCTTGCGGCCATTAGTCCGTGATGAGGCTTATCTCGTTGCGCGGGAGGCAGTGATTAACGCTTTCCGGCACGCTCAGGCCACCAGGATCGAAGTTGAGGTAGATTATGTGTCGCGCAACCTGCGCATCCTGGTGCGTGATAACGGCTCCGGAATTGATTCCCAGTTGTTGAGGACTGGCCGCGAAGGACACTGGGGCATGGCGGGTATGCGCGAGCGGGCAGAAAAGATTGGTGGAACGCTCCAGGTGTTGAGCGGGGTCGATGCCGGAACCGAAATTGAACTCTCTGTTCCCGGCGCGCTAGCCTACAAGGATGCGTCCGCCGGTCAACTCTGGAAGTGGCTGCCCCGCTTGTATCCCGCGAGACGGAGAAAGAGCCTCCAACAAACGAAGTGAAGTGAGAAACAACACGAATGAACGAACCGGAAAAGATTCGTGTTCTCAGCATCGACGATCATCCTCTCGTGCGCGAGGGGCTCGCCGCTTTGATCAACGATCAAACCGATATGCGGGTTGTGGGTCAGGGCTCGACCGGCCACGAAGCAATCAAGCTCTTTCGCGACCTTAACCCCGACGTGGCTCTCATGGACGTACGGCTCCCCGATATCAGCGGGATCGATGCCATGGTTACTATTCTTAGCGAGTTTCCGGAGGCGCGAGTCGTCATAGTCACGTCTTCGGAGGGAGACGTGGAAATGCAACGTGCGCTGGAAGGC
The DNA here is from genome assembly GCA_030039165.1 of Candidatus Sulfotelmatobacter sp. Taxonomy (GTDB): domain Bacteria; phylum Acidobacteriota; class Terriglobia; order Terriglobales; family Acidobacteriaceae; genus Sulfotelmatobacter. Next base: position 6,797 of record JASHQM010000106.1, read on the forward strand.
GGAGCGAAGGGCTATATGCTCAAGAGCATGCCGCCTAAAGAGGTGCTCGAAGCAATCCGCAAAGTGCATGCCGGCAAAAAGGCCATCCCTGCGGAGATTGCAGCGCGTCTCGCGGACCATCTGAGCGACGAATCGCTCACTGCTCGCGAAGTCGAAATTCTGCAGCAGGTTGCAGAAGGCAATCGCAACCGCGACATCGCCGACCGACTCTTCATCTCCGAAGGCACGGTGAAGGTTCACATCAAGCACATCATGGAAAAACTTGGCGCCAACGATCGCACCCAAGCAATCACCATTGCCGTCCGCCGGGGCATTATTCACCTCTAAACCGCAGAAATCTTGCCCCACAAACACTTTTCAGTGATATTCGGAAATACCACTTTAGTAGTATCCAAAAATTTTGAATTCGGGCGATTCGCGCACTTTTGGAAACGGATATGTTCTGTGCATGCGGTGTCTTCACCGCGGTGTCTGAGGAGACGAGAAATTGCAGCGGTGGTACAAAACATTTCCGCATGGTTTGCCTGGCGTCGGGTTGCTTGTTTTGCGAATTGCGATTGGTGCTAAGCTTCTCATTGAAGCGTCCACTTGCATGGTGGAACCTCAGGGCCTTAAGCTGGGAGTCCGTTTGCTGGTTTTGCTCGCCTTTGGAATCGGAACTTCGTTTGTGCTGGGCTTTCTGACTCAGCTTATGGCGGGCATTTCAGCGTTGGCCGGAGCAGCAGTTTACTGGTGGCATCCGTCCTGGACGTCTTCTTTCCTGAACTTGCTGAGTTTCGACACCATTGTAGTAGCGATCGCGATTGCCCTGTCGGGCCCGGGCGCGATCTCCCTCGATGCCTACTTCTTTGGCCGGCGCAAGATCATCATCCCTCGCGTAGACAGGTCATAGGTTGTTGGTTTAATTTTCCAACACTGCGCTGTCCTATCCTTGATCGTGTAAAACTCGGGTTCCTCTGCTCAAAACCATTCTGACCCGAATACCCGAAAGTGGTAGTTCGCAGATGTCCCGCGGCGATATTGAAAAAACTGCTTATCGGGAGATGCGCTCGGTCCGGCCCCGGCCGCATAGTAGCACCATCAAGAACGAAGATTTCAGACGGTGGTGAGAGAGGTTATGAATTACACGGTTTCGGATGTTGAAACGGCTTCAATTCCTGCAGGAGAGGCGCAAGAGTTTGGCTTCTCGCACTCTGACCAACCCATGGCTTCACTTCTAAATGTCCAGGCTCTCGATCGCATGATGAACCCGGCTGCGGTCGCATACATGAGCGTCCGGAACATCGAGCAAGTCATGGACTCCGTTCCCCAGCACATGTTTATCCTCGAGGCGGACGCGACTCTATCCTTCGTAAATCGTGCGGCCCGCGAATATCTCGGGCCGATCGACGCGGTCGCGCCGGCGGAGCGTCTTCAGACCATTATCCATCCCGAAGACGTGAGTGCACTTTTGGGTGCGTACCGGGATGCTATTGCACATGGGATCTCTGTCGAAGCCGAAGCTCGCGTCCGCAACCAGAATGGGCAATATCGCTGGTTTC
>JASHQM010000107.1 GCA_030039165.1 Candidatus Sulfotelmatobacter sp.
GCGCTTGAAAGAGTGAAAATGTCGGGGTTCGCGAAATCGAAGCCCGGCAAGATCAGCGGCGGGCAGCAGCAGCGCGTGGCGCTGGCGCGGGCGCTGATAAATCGACCGCGCCTGCTGTTGCTCGATGAGCCGCTCTCCGCACTGGATGCGAACCTGCGCCGGCAGATGCAAGTGGAGTTGAAGTCGCTGCAACGCGAGGTGGGAATCTCGTTCATTTTTGTGACCCACGATCAGGAAGAAGCGATGGTGATGTCGGACCGCATCGCATTGCTGCGGTCGGGGGAACTGGAGCAAGTGGCTTCGCCGCGCGAAATTTATTCCCACCCTGCCACGGCGTATGCGGCCCAGTTTATTGGGCATACGAATTTACTGAAAGGCGAAGTGCGGGGCGGGATTGTGCGCTGTGGGGGACTGACTTGGACAACCGTTGTGGGGGACGGGCCGGCTGTGTTCTCGTTGCGACCGGAAAATATTCGAGTGATGCCGAGAACGGCGGCAGTATCTGCAGGACTCGGAGAAGTACACGTACGTGGAAAGGTGCGGCAGCAAGCGTTTCACGGCGCGACCGAGTTGATCCGTGTGGAATGTGCTGACGGATTGATCCTAACGGTGCGAACTCCGGCTACCGACGAAATGACGGACAACGTCGAACTGAAGTTTTCCGCGGAGGATGCGATTCCAGTGCGCGAGTCCTTGGTAAGGATCTGAGATGTTTTCTCGAGCGTACAAAGCGGCTGTGACCTTGCCTCCGGTGGCCTGGGTGGCATTTTTCTTGCTGACACCCTATCTGCTGATGTTCTGCTATAGCTTCTGGTCGGTGTCGGCGTCGCTGACGATCCTCCATTCGTGGAATCTGGCGAACTATGGCGAGCTTCTACACGTCGGGGTTTACTGGCAAACGCTACTGCGGTCGATCTGGATTGCCGCGCGGGTAACAATCTTGTCTTTGTTGCTTGGGTATCCTCTGGCGTACTTTCTTTCATTTTATGCGGGGGCGAAAAAGGATCTCTTGTACCAGTTGGTAATTATTCCGCTGTGGGTGAGCTACCTGGTGCGTGCCTACGCGTGGAAGACGATTTTAGGCTCCGACGGCGTGTTTAATACGCTTCTGCAATATCTGCACGTGACGAAACATCCGCTGGAATTTTTGCTGTACAGTCCATTTGCAGTAGTGTTGACGCTCACGCACATTTACACCCCGTTTGCATTTCTGCCGATCTACGCTGCACTGGAGCACATTCCCCGAAATCTGATCGAAGCGTCGCACGATTTAGGAGCGACGCCAGCACAAACCTTCTGGAAAGTGATTTTTCCACTTTCCATTCCAGGGGTTATTGCGGGGGCGACATTTGCGTTTGTGTTGAGCCTTGGCGATTTTCTCGCGCCTCTGCTGCTGGGCGGGCCGAGCGGCATCATGATTTCAAACATCGTAGTCAGTTTGTTTGGCGCGGCTTATAACTGGCCGTTGGGCGCGGCAATTTCGTTCTGTATGTTGCTGCTGGTGGTGGGCCTGCTGTTTTTCTCGGAACAGCTGGAAAAGAAATGGAGCTACGCATGAGTGCTACTCCCCCGCGTTCAGGCTGGCTGCTTTTCCATGCTGTGGTTGTTTTCGGCTTTCTCTATTTACCGATTGCAATCCTCATTCTTTATTCGTTCAATGGTGAGGGAGTCGGGGGATTTCCTCCACATCATTTGACGCTCGACTGGTACCGCGCGCTTTTCGCTGACAGTGCCATTTGGGATTCCGTGGTTAATAGCTTGCAAGTCGCGTTGGCGGCCATGCTGATCTCTCTTGCACTCGGGGTGCCGGCTGCCCTGGCGCTGGATCGTACGTCGTTTCCCGGCAAAGCCTTGTTCCGCCGGTTGGTGCTCTTGCCGTTGATACTGCCCGGGATCATTACCGGGCTTTCTTTGCTTATGCTGTTCAACCTGATGGGGACGAAGCTAAGTTTGTTGACGATTGTATTGGGCCATGGAACGGCTTTGATTTCTGTGGCAACCACCGAGGTGTTTGCCGGACTGCAAAAGCTCGACCGCGCGCAGGAAGAGGCTTCGCTCGATCTGGGAGCAAATTATTGGCAAACTTTCTGGCGGATCACAGTGCCAAATCTGAAGCTGCCAATCATCGGAGCGGCATTGCTCATCTTTACTCTCTCCATGGATGAAATCGCAGTAAGCTTCTTTCTGATCGGCCGCGACAACACGCTGCCGCTGGAGATATGGGGCCGCCTGAGGCGCGGGATCACGCCGGAAATTAACGCAGTATCGGCGATTATTTTTGTCTTTTCGCTGCTTGCGATTGTGTTCTGGTACCGCTTGCGTGTGGGCGGCGAGGGTGGGGCCAGCGTGGGTACCGAGATTGTTGGAGCTGCCGAAGGGGATGCGGCATGAGCACGAATCGACGAGACTTTATCAAGTTCGTTGTGGCGGGAGCAGTCACGGCGGGATGCCCGATCGATCTTTCGCTGGTCGCGCAAACCGACAAATCGCAAAACGCGCCGGAAGTGGATGGCGAAGACAATCGCATTTGCCATCGCGTGCGCGACCAGGGCAGCAAGGCGTTTGCGCGTCCCCCGGCTTCAGCACGGCACGATGTGGTCATTGTTGGCGGAGGGGTGAGCGGTCTGGCGGCGGCTTATCGGTTGCGGCATCGAGATTTTTTGCTGCTGGAGAAAGAACCCCACTGGGGCGGCAACGCTTACGCCATGGAGTATGACGGCTGCACCTACGCGACGGGAGCGGCGTTCCTGGTTAAGGATGAGCACGCTTATGATTTTGCGAAAGAGATTGGGTTGGAGCCGCTACCGGTGAATTGCTCCGACCCCAGCATTATTCGCGGCGAGTTGATTCCGGATACATGGGGCGAAGGGCTGAATAAGCTTCCTTATCCTGCGTCAGTGCGCGAAGCCTTCAAGAAGTTCAAGAAGGAGATGCTCGCGATTGACGTCGAAAAGCGCAGCACTGAACTTTACAACCAGCCGTTTTCTGACTTTCTGAAGGGATATCCGATCGAACTGAAGCAGTGGTGGGACAACTTTGGTCCTTCCAACTGGGGCGCGACCAGCGAGGAAACGGCTGCTGCCATCGCGATTCTAGCCCTGCAAGAGATGGTGGAAGAAAGCCACGCCGATGATCGGTACACCTGGCCCGGCGGCTTGGGAGCGATCACGAAGAAGTTAGCAGGCATTCTGCAGACGAGTCACAACGATCGCGTGTTGACCGGCGCGACGATCGTCGCGGTTGCGCCGGAAAAAGAGGCAGTGCAGGTGACTTATATGCTGGGCGGCGAATTGAAAACGATCGCCGCGAAGGCCGTGATTATGGCTACGCCCAAGTTCATCACACGCCGGATCGTGGAAGGGTTGCCCGATGCACAGGACCAGGCAATGGGCAAGATACATTACATTCCATATCCGGTGGTCAATTTGATTTTCGATAAACCAGTTTTCAATCATGGGTACGATACGTGGTGCCCGGGAAACACCTTTACAGACTTCATCGTTGCCGACTGGGTCATTCGAAAGCAGCCAGGATACAAACAGAAGTTCAACATCCTGAGTTGCTATACGCCCATGAAGGAAGATGACCGCGGATATCTATTGGCTGAGAACGGGGCGCGCAAAATCGCAGCAAATGTCTTAATTGATTTTCAAAAGCTGATTCCGGGGATGAATGTCGATCCCATCGAAGTGCACATCTACCGGCGAGGGCATCCCTTATATAAGACGATGCCAGGTCTTTACACGCGGGTGCAGCCGCTGGTGCGGCATCCAATGGATCGAGTTTTTTTCGCGAATACGGATGCGGAGGGCCCGGAGTCGACCACCAACGGGGGAATCCTCGCTGCACATCGCGCAGTAAAAGAGGTTGAAGCGCGGCTGGCGGGAAAACCGGTGCCAAAGCAAAATGCCATTGCGGGTTAGGAAGCCGATTGGCTGGAAAGGGCTGCGATCCGGCGCGAACTTTCTTCAACAGCCTCTTTAATACCGACGGCAGCGTAAAGGTCCCGGGCCTCTTGCCAAAGCGACTTTGCGTACGAACCTTCTCCCGCGTCCTGCTTGAGGATCGCATAGCCGCGAATCGCATTGGCCAGATCGAGATCTGGAACCTGTTTGTGATGACGATAAAATTCCAGCGCCTCGCGATAATTGCCATCAGCCGCGGCTGGCTCACCCATATGCCTTTGAATATCTGCAACGTGGCGAATCGTGTGCGCCAGCTTCAAAACATTGTCCAGCTTTCTAAGAGTTGCCACGGCTTCTTGATAGTGCTCTAGCGCAACTTGGTTGTTGCCCAAGTCTCTTTCGATCTGGCCGAGATCCGTTAAAGTGCTGGCCAAATCACCTGGGTTATTTGACTGGCGGCAAAGTGTGAGCGCCTCGCTGAGGATTTGCCTTGCTTCGCTGAGCATTTGGTTTGCGTCGTCGAGGCGATGTTCGCTTCTGGCCTGAAGTGCATCCGCGCGCAGCCGTTGGATTATCCGCGACATGTAGCCGATTTTACTCGCTTGCATAGTAAAGTGGTAAGAGACGTTCCGAAAACTAACCACCAGACAACGAAGGGACACTCGGAAAAACTAGTGAGCTCAGGCATCCGCAACATCGCCATCATCGCGCACGTGGATCATGGCAAGACCACGCTCGTGGACGCCATGCTCAAGCAGAGCGGCACCTTCCGCGCCAATGAATCCGTGGCTGAACGGGTCATGGATTCGAACGAACTGGAGCGCGAGCGGGGAATCACGATTCTGGCGAAGAATACAGCTATCTTCTATCACGATGTGAAGATCAACATCGTTGACACCCCTGGACATAGCGACTTCGGCGGCGAGGTTGAACGCGCGCTGAAGATGGTGGATGGCGTGATGCTGCTGGTTGATGCGAGCGAGGGGCCCCTGCCACAGACACGATATGTGCTAGGCAAGGCACTGGAAGCAAAGCTGCCGCCGATTGTGGTGATCAATAAAATCGACCGCCCGGATGCGCGACCTCAGGAAGTGTTGAACGAGATCTACGACCTGTTCATTGACCTCGATGCGAAGGAGGAGCAGCTCGATTTTCCGGTGCTGTATACGAACGCAAAGCTCGGAACGGCCTCCACGGACTCTAAAGTTGTCGGGGAGGATTTGCGGCCCCTCTTCGATACGATTCTCGAGAGGATTCCGCCGCCGCAAGGAGATCCTGCCGGCCCCTTGCAGATTCTGGTCGCGAATCTGGATTACAGCGACTACCTGGGACGAATGGCGATTGCCCGCATTTTCAACGGTACCATGCGCACGGGCGAAGACGTAGGCATCGCAAAGCGGGATGGATCGTTACAAAAAACCAAGATCACGAAATTATTTTCCTTTTCAGGTTTGAAGCGGAGCGATATCACGGAGACGACCCTGGGCGACATTGTCGCAGTGGCAGGTGTTGAAGGCATTACGATTGGCGAAACGATTACCGGTGCGGAGAGCCCCGCGCCTCTGCCGCCGATCGTGATCGACGAGCCGACCATCGCCATGACTTTTACCGTGAATACCTCGCCGTTTGCGGGACGAGAGGGGACTTATGTGACATCCCGACATCTACGTGAACGACTTGAAAAGGAACTGTTGACGAACGTTTCCCTGCGCGTCGAGGAGATGGGGACGACGGATTCGTTCAAGGTGATGGGGCGTGGGGAGTTGCAGCTATCCATCACGATCGAGATGATGCGACGCGAAGGGTACGAGCTCATGGTCGGCAAACCCGAGATCGTCACCAAACGGGTTGACGGCAAGCTGATGGAACCGGTCGAGCATCTGATCGTCGATGTTCCCGAGGAATTTGTGGGTGTGGTCATGGAACAGCTCGGAGCGCGCAAAGGCGAAGTCGTCAATATGCACAATCACGGCTACGGACGCGTGCGCATCGAGTTTCGCGTGCCCAGCCGGGGATTGATCGGCTTGCGCAGCCAGCTATTGACCGATACGCGTGGGACCATCGTGATGAATTCATTATTTGCCGGCTACACCGGGTGGCAAGGGGAAATCCCACACAGGCTGACAGGAGCGCTCGTCGCGGACCGGCCCGGAGTTTCGACGGCCTATGCGTTGTGGGGATTGCAGGAACGCGGCGAACTTTTTGTCGGCCCGGGAGTCGAACTCTACGAGGGAATGATCATTGGGGAGAACGCCAAAGATAACGACCTGGATGTGAATGCAGTACGGGAGAAGAAGCTCACCAATATGCGGGCCTCGACGGCGGATGAGGCAATACGGCTGGTGCCGTTCCGGCAATTGAATCTGGAGCAGGCTATCGAATTTATTACCGACGATGAATATGTCGAAATCACGCCCAAATCCTTGCGACTGCGAAAGAAGGTCCTGCAGGCCAACAAACGCAAGAAGACGGCCGTGCCCGTGGAGGAAGAGGTAAAGTAGGCGGCGCAACCAAACTGGGGTATTTAGGGTATTCCCGCGCATTGACACTTTTTGTCACTTCCTGATGTATTGACCGCATGAAAAGACAGTCCTTTTTGGGGAACTTATGTGCACAATTTTCGCTGCACTTTAACACTGCTGAAATATCGCGTAGCTAGCATAATTAGAGAAGTTCTTATGGCTTCGCTGCGCAATGCGAAATCTCTGCCGTTGCAAGTGGCTGCGGTGTGCTATCGCAGGCGTGACGACGACGTCGAGTTTCTGCTGGTAAATACCAACGGCGGAAACAAATGGACCTTTCCCAAAGGGTCGCCTGATGCCCGCCTTTCGCACAGCCAATCGGCAGAGCGTGAGGCCGCTGAAGAGGCGGGAGCGCTGGGCACCATTGAGGCGCGGCACTTTCATCTTTATATCCATTCCAAAGGTGTTTTCTGGCAGCCGGGGGGAGTGCAGGAATACGTAGTGAAAGCATTTCTAATGGACGTTCGGGAACTGCGGCCACCGGAGGAAACGGGGCGGCAACCTACATGGTTCAATGCCGGAGAGGCGCGAAAACGGCTGGCCAAAGGACGAGAAGTAAAGTATGCGCGCGAACTCGCGCTGGTGATTGATCGCGCTCTGGAGCGCATTCAGGTAGCTGGCCCGTTATGGGGTTACGCTGGTCCGCGCCATGGCCGCGCCACCGCGCACTCGTAGCAGAAATCTCACGGATAAGTTTCGCGCGTGTAGCGTTTCAAAAATTACTGGTTCGAGCGCGCCACCAGAAAGATTGCCAATCCGTAGAAGACGAACATCAGCACAAGATAGGCTTTGGATCGCGCGCTGGAGTTTCGAAATTCCTTCCAGGCGAAGATTCCCCAAAGCGCGGCGACCATGGGAGCAGACTGACCGATCGCGTAAGAAATCGCCACTCCCGTGAAGCTTGCGGCCACAAGATTGAAGACTGTGCCGATGCCCCAAATGAATCCACCAAGGATGCCCAGCAGGTGGCCGGAGGCCGGCCCACGGAAGAACCCGCCGAAGCTGACCGGTTCGCCCACTAGCGGATTCCTCATGAAGTACACATTCCAGATAAAGCAGGAAAGCAGTGCTCCCAGGGTGAGGAATACGGCGGCGGAGTAGGGACCCAAAGAATGGCCGCGAGTCATGGCATGAGTCATGAATGGCGCCCAGAGTCCCATCAGAATTCCAGACACAACGCAGATGATCACGCTCTTGCGTGTGATTGATCGACCGCCGCCGGCAAGATTGCCGTATGCTTTGCCATCGAATAGAACAGCGATCAGAGCACAAGCGACTCCCAGCGCGAGCAGTGCAGCATTGCCCTTGGGCTGAAGCGCATAGCTCAGCACGACTCCGACTACCAGCGCGATGCCGATGGAGATTGGAAAGGCGACTGCGAGGCCGGCCATGTCGATGGCTGCGACGAGCAGCAGGTTGGCGAGATTGAAGAGCGCACCACCGATAAGAGCGTTTACGATGTTTGCGTTATCTGCCGCGCGGACGTTAATCAGAAAGCTGGAAGCGTCGTTGGTTGTGCTCCCCATCGTGAAGGCGAGGACAACCGAAATCAGAAAAATGCCAACAGCGTAGTCCCAGTAGAAACGTTCGAAGCGGTATCCTTTGACGCCTTTGTACGTGTTGGCCCAGGAGCCCCAGCAGACGGCGCTGGTGATCATCATCAACAAAGCAATGTTGAGGCTTGACGGTGTGAACATCAGTTCTCCTTGCGGGCGTAAATGTACTCTGTTTGGAGCGAGGCCACAAGCGCGGACATCGTTGACACGGGAGATGGCGGCAAATAGACTCGGCATTCCCGGATAAACCATGTCCAGGAGCCCTCGCATCGCAGTGGTTGGAAGTGCCAACGTTGATCTGACAACGTTTAGTGACCGCTTTCCGCGTCCTGGCGAAACCATCTTTGCGCAGAAGTTCGATCTCGGATTTGGCGGCAAGGGCGCGAATCAGGCCGTAGCTGCCCGGTTGTGTGGGGCGGAGGTCGCGATGGTGGCGCGGGTTGGAGCAGATCTTTTCGGCCCGGCCACAATCGACAACTTCAAGAAGCTTGGCATCGATACAGGCCACGTGAAGCAGGTAGAGGGATTATCGAGCGGAGTGGCTCCAATTTTCGTCGAACCAAACGGGCAGAACCGAATTCTGGTGGTGAAGGGCGCGAATGATGCCCTAAAACCAATCGACATCGATGCCGCGGCGGAGATGTTGCGCGCCGCTGATTGCATCGTGCTGCAATTCGAGATTCCTCTGGAGACGGTTTACTACGCGATTTCGTTCGCGAAAAAGAAGGGCATTCGCTGCATCCTGAATCCTGCGCCCGGGCAGACGGTCGAGATGAGCGCTCTGGCGGGGCTGGATTACCTCATTCCGAACGAGAGTGAAGCCGAGGCCATCTCTGGAATTGCGGTGCGCAATCTCGAGGATGCGAAGAAATGCGCCGAAGGAATATTGGCTTCGTCCGGAGTGCGACGGGTCATTATTACGCTGGGCGCAAACGGATCGCTGCTGGCAAGTCGCGAAGCGAGCGAACATCTGTCACCATTTGCCGTGAACACGGTCGACAGCACGGGCGCCGGCGACGCATTTATCGGGAGCTTTGCCGTGTTTCTGGCGGAAGGTATGAGTGAGCGGGAGGCAGGATTGCGCGCCAACCTTTACGCAGGACTTTCCACCACAGGCATCGGCACGCAAAAATCTTTTTACGACCGAGTCCGCTTCGATGCGGAGTGGGCGGGCCAGAGGCTGAAAAAATGAATCGTGCCTTAACTCTTGCGCTTGCCGTCAGGGCTGCGGCTTGGTTTCCGCCAATGCGCCGGGAACCGCCGCCGAGGGTACAGCCGTGCTGCTCACCGAAGGCGTGACCGCGGGGACGGTGACGCTGGTGCGGGTGAAGGCGCGTTCATCCCATTTGCCGAAGATCATTTTTCCCGCCGTCGTCTGCAAAACCGATGTAACCGATACTTCTATGGTTTTGCCGATCATCTTGCGAGCATTATCGACGACGACCATGGTGCCGTCATCCAAATAGGCGACGCCCTGGTTATATTCCTTGCCTTCTTTCAAGATGAAGACCTTCATAATCTCGCCCGGCAGAACGATGGGCTTGAGCGAATTCGCCAGCTCGTTGATGTTGAGCACTTCTACGCCCTGCAACTGCGCCACTTTGTTGAGATTGAAATCGTTGGTGATGATCTTGCCCTCGTAGAGCTTGGCGAGCTCAATCAGTTTGAGATCGACTTCGCGGATGGCAGGGAAATCATCTTCGACGATCTGAATCTGCAGGGTTGCCATCTTCTGCAAACGCTGGAGAACATCGAGGCCGCGGCGCCCGCGATTGCGCTTCAGGGAATCGGCGGAATCGGCGACAAGTTGGAGCTCGCGCAACACAAACTGTGGCGTAACGATAATGCCATCAAGAAAACCAGTTTCTGCGATATCGGCGATACGGCCATCGATGATGACGCTGGTATCGAGGATTTTGTAGCTCTTTTTGCCCTGCTTTTCCCCGCCGAAGATGCCGCCTAAAGCAGCCAGATTCAGCAGATCACCTTTGTTGGCTCCCACGATCAGACCGACGTAGGCCATCAGCAGCATGACCAGGATTTGCAAGAAGCTCTGGGTTTTACCGGCGGGCACGCTGTCACGAATTACCAGGGCAAAAAGGTAAGCGCCGCAGATGCCCAAGATGCTGCCAGTGGCGGCGCCGATCAGCCGCTTAAGGCTCACGGTACGCAGCTTCCATTCGAACACGACAATCGCCGCGCCCAGCAGCGCACCGATTCCCGCATCCAAATCTTGGGAGCGCCCAAAGGGCTGGATTACGTAACAAGTGACCGCAACCACTACGATAAAAAGAAGACGTATAAGAAATAAGTTCACAATAAACCTCCCCCGAATGTAGAGCGGCAGACTTCGGCGCAATACACCGGTGCCCGGTTCCACGCCGCCCCCCGGCGGGAAAAGAGCCTTGCCATATGCGGAGCGCGAATTAGGGGAATGAAGATGCGCTCCGTTCCGGCCGGCAGAGGCATGGCCGGAAGAACTACAGTAAGCTACCGCGAAAAGTATATACCGGCCCGCACGGAGACAGCTAACAAACTAGACGGGCTAGGAGCCTACGTTCTTCAGATAGCCACCAGAAAACCCAGAACTCGGGTGCGTCATCCGTATGGTAGAGAGGTGTCGCGGGCTTCCGTGCTTTTCTCATATTGTCATGATTCTGGCGTGGTTACGAATGCAGCTCAATCGGACGCGACATCATCAGCTATCCGAACCTTGATTCACGGCTCAGGGAGAGGCGCAAGGGAGACGAGCAGGATGACGGCATCGGAAGTGAGAACATGAAAATACTAGCCGCATTCATGCTTCTGTATGTGGCAGCATCGTTTGCGCAAGACGCTATACCCGCAGGAACGATCCTGCCGGTTCAATTGAACTCTTCGGTCCGCTCGGACAAAGCGCGGCGCGGGGATGCCGTCGGAGCAACCGTTATGCAGAATGTGCCCTTGCCGGGCAATTTGAAGCTTCGTGCGGGCACAAAGGTTATTGGTCATGTCGCCGACGTGCGCTTAAGGAATAGCGGAAGCGAACCTGTAATCTCGTTGCAGTTCGATGCGGTATTAGTGAGAAAGAAACGGATCCCGGTGATCATGAGCCTGCGGGCGATGGCCTCGATGATGGAGATTTCCGATGCGCAGGTGCCTGAAACCGGGGCTGATCGTGGAACTAGTGAATTTGAATGGACTACTGATCAAATCGGCGGAGAAGTCAACTATCGGGCGGCCGGGATTGTCGCCGATGGGTTGAACATCGTTGGCCATTCTGCGATGGATAGCACGCTGGTACGAGTCCGAGCTAACCCCGGAATGAAATGCCGCGGGGCGGTCGGCGGCAACGCCAGTCCGCAAGCTTTGTGGGTGTTTTCTTCCAATGCATGCGGGCTTTACGGTTTCCCTGACGTTGCCTTAGTGCACGCCGGCCGGAGCAACCCGATGGGGGAGATCGATCTGGCGTCCCGCAAGGGAAATGTGAACCTCCGCGCGGGTAGCGGGATGTTGCTTCGAGTCCACTGAGCAACCAAGGACTGCTCGAGCGTGGCTGGATTGCTTGCCATATGTATTACTCCCGTTACTGGGCTTTGCTTGCGGGCGGGTAGCTGATGTGCTAGAAGAGTCGTAGGTCTGAATCCGAAATGTTGCGCGTCACCACATATGGCCGACGGCCGAACGAGAGTTGGATCGCCCTCGTTATACTGATGGCCGTGTGTTCGTTGACGGTGCGAGTAGCTACCCGATACTACTTTGCGGACGGACTTCCGACGGCCACGGCATTGCACCAACACTGGTCGCCCCAGAGCCATCGGCAGCGACTCACCAAGGATGCCCTGACCTGGCTGCCTCCACGAACGGATCTGGTTGCGCTCGGTGCGCCCCTTGTACATCTCCCGGCGGCACCGGCCCCGCGAGTTCTTAAGCGCGCTATTGGAAGCTCGCAATATAATCGGCCTCCTCCCAATCCTTCATTCCCTATATAAATACGTGGACGCTAAGCAGCGGGATCCAGGTGTAGGCGTCCCGCGGCTGACCAGCATCTAAGCGGCCTAGAATCCCTGTTGAAATCCGATCTTCCGAAGGGAAGTACAGATGGCCACAACACTCGCATTAACTCACGAGCAGTTGGAGTCTTTGCGCCAATTCGATAGCTGCACGATCGCAAATGCAGTGGAACGATTTAACGTGAGGCTGCGCAACACGGGTTTTACCAATGCCAGCGTGCGCTGTATGTTTCCCGAGGTGCGGCCCGTGGTGGGATATGCCGCCACCGCACGCTTGCGCTGCGGCGAACCGCCGATGGTGGGCGGGCTATTCCATGACCGTACTGAGTTCTGGAACAGCATTGTGCAGATTCCGGCGCCGCGAATTCTGGTGCTGCAGGATATGGACGATCCTCCGGGACAGGGAGCATTTGTCGGCGACGTGCATGCCGCCATTTTGAGAGCGCTGGGATGCGTCGCTTATCTTACCAATGGCGCCGTCAGGGAACTACCGGGAGTGCGGGAGAATGGAATCCAGTTGTTTGCCGGGAGCACCGCAGTCTCCCATGCCTACGCGCATATTTTCGAAATTGGCACGCCAGTGGTTGTCGGCGGTATGGAAGTGCGGCCTGGAGATTTGCTGCACGGAGACCAGCACGGAATACTGACGATTCCATTGCGAATTGCCGGCGAGATTCATGGAGTTGCCGAGGGATTGCGGCGGCAAGAGCGGAAGATAATCGAGCTTTGCCGGTCAAGCTCATTTTCTATTAGCAAGCTAAAAGAAGCGATGACCAGCCTGAGGTAAGCCCATGCCGTCGGAACGCATCCTGTGGGCACGCGAAGCCTCAGTCAGAGGGAAGCTGATGAAGCGTAGATTATGCAAACGTAGAACAATTCGAAGCGGGACACTCTCGCGGCTTGTGTTGTTGCTGTCGGGGATTTTGTTAGTGGGGTTGATCCTTTTCTTTTCTTCATGTTCGCAAGGCGGAAAAAAGGTGGAGGCAGGCGGGCCGATGGCGACAGTAGGAGTGGCCAACGTCACGAAGAAGTCGCTGGGAAGGGAACTGACCCTCTCGTCCGAGTTGGTCCCGTTCCAGGAGATCGACGTCTATGCAAAGGAATCCGGGTACGTGAAGGATCTGAAAGTGGATTATGGGACCCACGTAAAGGCTGGAGAGGTGATGGCGGTTCTTGAAATTCCCGAACTCGAGGCACAACTGCAGCAGGACCAGGAAGAAATCAAGAATGCGACCAATCAAGTCACGCGGGCACAGCATGAACTGGGGCGTTATCAGGCAATGTATAAGGCGCTACACCTCGAGTACACACGCTTGAATGGAGTATTTCAGAGCCAGCCCGGCATCGTAGCTCAACAGGAAGTCGACGACGCACAGGGAAAAGATCTGGCCGCGGCGTCGCAAGTAGATGCGGGTCAGGCAGCTTTGGATGCTGCGGAAAGTCAGCTCGGGGCGGCTAAAGCAAAGCTGATACATGACCAGACCTTATTTAATTACTCGAAGATTACGGCTCCTTTTGCCGGCGTCGTGACGGAGCGCTATGCGAACCTGGGAACTCTAATGCAGGCCGGCACCGGCTCGAGCACACAGGCCATGCCGCTCGTGAGACTGTCGCAGGACGACCTGTTCCGCCTCGTTATTCCGGTTCCGGAAGCCTACGTGCGCGACATCAAAATCGGGGAACAGGTGGACGTTCGCGTTCCTTCGCTGGGCAGATCATTTCCAGGAAAGATATCGCGGTTCTCAGTGGAGGTACGGTCCGATACGCGAACGATGCATACCGAAGTTGATGTCGCCAACCCACAGAGAGTTTTACTCCCTGGACTCTATGCCGAAGCTGAACTTCCGCTTGAAGAAAGAACTGATAGGCCGTCTGTTCCCGTACAGGCTTTGAGTCACGAAGGCAATACGACAACTGCACTGGTAGTGAGCCCGGACGGAACGGTGCAGCAGCGAACGGTTCAAGTTGGAATCCAGACGAGTACTTACGCCGAGATTCTTTCCGGCCTTAACGAAGGCGAACAGGTCATTGTGAGCGATCGAAGCGGGGTGAAGCCTGGAGAAAAAGTTCATCCGCAACACATTGAGGTGCTGGAATATCACGAACCGCCCGCGCAATGACACCGGCGGGTGAGGAAGGGAGACGCGGCACCGTAGGATTCAGCATTACCGGATAGGAATTATGCCTGGGTTTTCAATTCGCAATCCGTACTTCATCATTGTGATCTGCCTCACTCTTCTGGTCATCGGCGTGACCAGCATGGCGCGGATGCCGATCGATTTGTTTCCCCCAATTAATTTGCCCGAAGCCGTAGTGGCCACGTTCTACTCCGGCATGCCTCCGGAGGATATCGAGTTCGATATCACCGATCCTCTGGAGCGTTTCTTCACTCTCGGTTCGGGGATCGATCACATGGAGTCTCGTTCGATGCTGGGGGTTAGCATCATCAAGGTTTATTTCCAGCCCGGCACCAATCCCGATACGGATGCCGGTGAGTTGGCCAATCTTGCCCTGGCCGATCTGAAGCGCCTGCCTCCCGGAACCCTGCCCCCAGTTGTACTCAAGTTCGACGCATCCAGCTTACCTGTGGCGCTGGTCACTGTCAGCGGTAAGGGCTTCAGCGAGACCCAGCTTCACGATTACGCCCAGTTCGCGATTCGCAATCAGATCGCCGTTGTGCCCGGCGCCGAAATTCCCATCCCATTCGGCGGTAAATACCGCCAGATCATGGTGTACGTGGATCCCTACAAGCTCTCGTCCCGTCAGTTGAGCTTGATGGACGTCGTCCACGCCGTCAACCAGTCGAACCTCATTCTTCCCGCAGGCGACGTGAAGATGGGGCCATATGACTATTTTGTTTACTCAAACAGTCTCGTCGACAACATGGACCAGCTTGCCAAGGTGCCGCTTAAAGTCGACGGTCACTCCTGGGTAACAGTGAACGATGTGGGACGAGCGGAGGATGCGAATCAGATTCAGTACAACGAAGTGCGCATTGATGGCCAGAAGTCAGCCTATATCCCCATCATGAAGCAGGGCGGCAACAGCAATACGATTGCTGTCGTGGATGGGGTCCGCAAACTCATCAAGCATCTATACGACATCCCCCCGGAACTCAAGACGAGCCTGGTTTTCGATCAATCGGTCTTCGTGAAGGAAGCCATTCATACCGTGCTGCACGAAGGATTTCTGGGCCTGATACTGACCAGCCTGATGATCCTGATTTTTCTCGGCAGTTTTCGTGCTACTTCGGCAGTACTGCTTTCTATCCCATTGTCGGCATTGGCCGCATTCGTGGCCTTGGCCTTGATGGGCAGCACAATCAATACGATGATTCTTGCCGGTATGGCACTGGCTTTCTCGCGAGTCATCGATAACTCCGTCATCTCACTCGAGAACATTTATCGCCATCTCGAAATGGGCGCGGCACCGGCGATCGCTGCTGAAGCTGGCGGTGCCGAAGTGAACCTGGCGGTATTGGCAGCCACGCTTGTGGATGTAGTCGACTTCTTTCCTGTCATATTCCTTTACGGCGTAGCCAAGTTTCTGTTTACAGCTCTGGCTCTGGCGTTTTGTTTATCGTTGTTGGCCTCCTTCGTCGTAGCCATGACGGTCATTCCTCTATTCTGTTCACGCTTTCTCAAGGAAGTGCCGCACGGCTCCGAGAACGCGCATCAAGAATACGAAGTTGAACCGACCGCGACCGCCCACAAATCCTGGATGGAGCGGTTCAACGCCCGCTTCAATCGGATGTTCAACAAATTGCTCGACTTTTACGAGTTCTGGGTTAGGCGGGCGGTGCAGCGTCCAGGATTTACCGTGCTCGCTCTGAGTGGCGTGTTCCTGGTCAGTTTGGCGATTTATCCATTACTGGGGTTGGCATTCTTCCCCAAGACCGATGCCGGCCAGTTCACTATTAACCTCAAGGTGCCCACTGGAACCCGCATTGAGGTCACTGACAGTTATGTCGCGAAAGTAGAGGATTTGATCCGACACCAGGTCGAACCGCGAGATTTGAAAAGAATTGTTTCGAATATCGGCGTTGTTCCAGATTTCTCGGCCTTATATACGACCAATGCGGGTCCCTATACCGCGACCGTACAGGTTGCGCTTAATGAACCGCACAAGCTTAGCAGCTTCACCTATATGGACCGCGTGCAGGCCGCGATCGCAAAGCAGTTCCCCGATATTCGAACTTTCTTTTCCAGTGGCTCAATGGTTGATGCAATTTTGAATTCGGGCATGCCGGCTCCGATCGATGTGCAAGTCAGCAGCCCCGAGTTGCCGCAGATTTATGGCATCGCGCAGAATTTGGCCTCCGAATTCCGCCAGATTCACGGTGTCGGTCAGATTTATATTCCGCAAGACATGAACTACCCCGCTCTGCGCCTGGACGTGGACCGCGTGCATGCCGGCGAATTGGGATTGACGCAGGAAGATGTGGTCGACAACGTCATCACCGCCCTCAATTCCAACTATATGATTGCGCCCAACTATTGGGTGGACCGCAAAACCGGCAACGATTATTACCTCACAGTGCAGTTTTTCGAGCACGGGCAGGGGGCGATTCACAATATGGCTGACTTGGGGCAAATTCCCCTGCGCGATCCCGGTGGCGACTCAGATTCCGGCATCGGTGGCGGTTTGCACTGCGGGTTGGCGGGTATTTCCCGCCCCGGGGCAGTCCAGCCCTCCTGGGCATGCTCTGAACAAGGCAGGCCAACAACGGTTCTCAACAATGTAGTCGACGTAAAGCCGATCCAAACGCCGACCGAAGTTGACCACTACCAGATTCAGCGCGTCATCGACGTATACGTAACCCCGGCTGGCGAAGACCTGCAACGGGTTGCCACCGCGATTCGTAATATTCTTGCAAAGGATGAGAGAGACATGCCCTCCAACGTGCGCGTGAACCTGCGTGGCATGGTTCAGGGCATGGATGAGTCTTTCAAGAGTTTCGCCCTGGGCTTTATCATCTCCTTTATTCTTCTCTTCCTGATTTTGACCGCCCAGTTCAAGTCTTTTATCGATCCTTTGCTGATCATGCTGGCGATTCCGATGGGATTTGTGGGTGTATTGATCATCCTTCCGCTCACGGGTGCGACTCTAAACGTCATGTCGCTGATGGGCGTGCTGATGCTGGTGGGTATCGCGGATTCGAACAGCATCCTGATCGTCGATTTTGCTCACAATCTGGAAAAGCAGGGGCTGGCGCCAGTAGATGCGGTCGTTACGGCATGCCGCGTGCGCCTGCGGCCCATTCTGATGACTTCTCTGGCAACGATCATCGGAATGATTCCGATGGCGCTGAAGTTGGGTGCTGGCGCCGAACAGTATGCCCCGATGGCGAAGGCGATCATCGGAGGCTTGACTTCCTCGGTGGTGCTCACCATTTTCATCGTTCCGGCAGCTTACCTGCTGGTCTACGGAAGGAAAGAGCCCGCGACAGCTCAGCCCGCCGAGGCGGCGAAGTAAAGGAAGACATTCCGTCGCAATGAAATTCTCTTGCCCTCATGCGCCGGGCAATGCGCCCTGGTTTCTTGCGTGCGCGTGGCGCGGACATCCTGCGTTTTTAAAACGATGTATGAGCGAGAGCCTGTTTTGAAAGGCGATATCTATGAGCAAAGCCAATGTGTTTCTTTGTGCAATATTGCTAGGAGTGGCGCTGCCCTGCGCGTGGGCACAAGTTCCGGGTAATAGCGTGGCCGCCGGAAATTTGCCTTCCACTCCACAGCCGCAAACCGGGCACATTGCCCTGAATCCATCGGAAGCAATCGGCGCTCGCGCGGTATTGTCCGTCACGTTTCCTCGTGGAACCGGATCTCCAACATCTGATCCGCAAGCGGGACAGGCCGTTCCCGCGCCGAGCGGTCCTCTACAGTTGAATCGCGCTCAGGCAGAGCGGCTGGCCATCAAAAACAATCCGCGAATCAGTGTGGGGCGTCTGCTAGCGTTAGCGCAACATCAGGTCTATCGTGAAACTCGAGCAGGGGAGTTGCCGAACGTCAGCGGGGGCCTCACGGCAGTGGATGCCAATGAGGGCAGTCGCATCAGCGCTGGTGGGCTTAACGCTCCACGTGTGCTTGAGCGTGCGGGCGCGGGCATTACGCTTAGCCAACTGATCACCGATTTTGGCCGAACCATCAATCTGGTTGCGTCCTCAAAGCTTCGGGAAAAAGCCCAGAATGCCAGTGCCCAGGCCACGGAAGAAGATATTATCTTAGCGACGGACCAGGCCTTTTACAACGCATTGCAAGCGCAAGCGCTGCTCAAAGTGGCACAGCAAACGGTGACGACGCGGCAATCGGTGGAGCAGCAAATCAACGAACTGACACAAAATAAGCTGCGATCAACTCTCGATCTGGCTTTTGCCCAAGTGAATCTTTCTCAGGCCAAACTGTTGCTACTTGATGCCCAGAATAATGTAGACTCCACCGTGGCCGCTCTCGCTGCAGTTCTTGGGTTCGACAAGCAGGTCAACTTCGAATTGAATGAGGAAGAGGTGCAGCCGCCGGCGCCTCCGGTAGACGTGGACGGACTGATCAATACGGCCTTGCAGCAGCGCCCTGATCTGCAGGCGCTCACCTACCGCCAACAAGCGGCGGAAAAATTCAGGAGGGCCCAGCGTGACCAGCTTTTTCCCGCGATCAGTGGACTCGGCATTGTGGGAGTAACGCCCGTCCGGCCCGACTGCGTCGGCGGAAGTTGCTTCCCCAACTATTTCATTTCGCCATGGTATGGGGCGATTGGCGTAAACATGAGCGTTCCGATTTTCAATGGATTTCTGTTTACGGCGGAGGCTTCGGAAGCCAAATTCCGGGCGAACGCAGCCGCCGAGAATACGCGAGACTTGCGCGATCGCGTGGTGCGTGACGTGCGCACAGCGTGGCTGTCGACGAACACGGCGTATCAACGCGTCGGCGTAGAGCAGGAACTTGCCAAGGAAGCCGACCTGGGACTGATGCTTGCGCAAGGCCGATATCAGCTTGGCCTGGCATCGATTGCCGAACTCAGCGAGGCGCAATTACAACAAACCAGTGCCACCATCGGCTACGTCAACGCCCAGTACCAATACCGTCTCGCTCTTTCTACCTTGAACTTCGAGATCGGAGTGCAGCCTTAGGTAAAAGAAGGAATGCGAGGCAGGGAATGCGTCAGATTCGCACAATGGTGAACGAGCACAAGCGGAACGAAGAGTCATGGCCGGAATTGCCGCTGGCTGCGTGGCTGGATACATATACCACGCTGCACATGTGGACGCAGGTCGTCGGCAAGGTCCGACTGGCGCTCAGCCCCCGCATGAATCACTGGTGGGAGGTTCCGCTGTATGTGAATGCACGGGGACTGACGACATCGGCGATCCCCTATGGCAGTGGGGTCTTTGAGGTGCAGTTTGATTTTATCGACCACCGGCTGGGAATTCAGACTAGCTGGAACCAGTCGAAGGCGTTGGAGTTAAAACCGCAGTCGGTCGCTGCGTTTTATGCGGAATTTATGTCCGCAAGTCAGTCGCTGGGCATCAATGTGAAAATCTGGACTATGCCGGTGGAAGTGCCAAACCCGCTGCGCTTCGAGCAGGACGAGCAACACGCTTCCTACGATCGCGAATTCGCCAATCGATTCTGGAGGGTTCTGGTTTCGTGTGCTCAGATTTTTGAGGAATTCCGCGCCCGCTTTATAGGGAAGAGCAGCCCCGTACATTTTTTCTGGGGGAGTTTTGACCTGGCCGTGACGCGGTTTTCAGGGCGGCGCGCGCCGGAGCGGGAGGGTGCAGACCCGATCACGCGCGAGGCCTATTCGCATGAGGTGATCAGCGCGGGGTTTTGGCCGGGCGGCGGCGATATAAAAGAAGCGGCGTTCTATGCCTATGCCGCACCTGAGCCGCAGGGATTTTCAGGAGAAAAAGTGCAGCCGGCAAAAGCCTTTTATCATCCCCAATTGAAAGAGTTTCTTTTGATGTATGACGATGTGCGGCGAGCGGATTCACCCTGCGACATCTTGATGAGCTTTTTGCAGAGCACATATGAAGCCGGGGCAAATCTGGGGCGTTGGAATCGCAATGAATTGGAACGAAGCTCGGTGTAACAGATTCGCGATGGTTCGAGGAGCTGACAATGGCCAAGAAATGTACTCACCTCAATCAAATCAAGATTACTAACACTACCACCCACGTGTGCGAAGAATGCGTAAAGATAGGCGACACGTGGGTTCATTTGCGCATGTGTCTTTCCTGCGGAAATGTGGGCTGCTGCGATTCCTCGAAGAACAAGCATGCCACCAAACATTTCCATCACACCAGTCATCCCGTCATGCGCTCAATTGAGCCTGGAGAGACGTGGGTGTGGTGCTATGTTGACCAGGTGATGGCGACTGAGTTGGCCGCTTGACGAATCACGCGATTCGTCCTATTCGTAGCGAAGACTTTCCACCGGATCTAATTGAGCGGCGCGAGCGGCTGGAACAGTCCCAAAGATTACGCCTACCACTGACGACACAAGGATGGCAATAATGGCGGACCAGCCAGAAATCGGGACACGATATTCAGTGAGAAAGCGCACCGAATACGGGATGGCAAGACCGATGAAGATTCCAACGAAGCCCCCGATCAACGAAATCAGAATGGCTTCGGCGAGAAATTGCAGGCGGATTTCGCGCCTGGTGGCGCCGATGGCCTTCCGGATACCGATTTCGCGAATGCGTGAAGTGACAGTAGCCAACATGATGTTCATGATGCCAATCCCGCTGACCAACAGCGTCACCAGTGAGATCAGGAGAAGCACCCAGGTGAGTCCGGTGGCGACATGATCGGCGGTAGAAAGCAGTTCGGTCAGATTCTGCACCGCGTAAACCGATTCCGACCGATGACGCGATTGCAGAACGCGCTTAATCTGCGATGTGGCCGCCGGAACCATGGATGTGTCTTCCATGGAGAAATAGATCATTTTGACAGTCGGAGTTTCCATGAAGTAACGGCTCACGCTGTAGGGAATCACCATTGTGTTTTCGGTGACTTCGGTCTCGCCAAAGGTTTCCGCACCTTCTTTGAAGGTGCCGATCACGACGAAAGGCAATCCCGAGAGCTTGACAATCTTTCCTACAGCGGCGCGCTGTGAACCGTATATCGACTTGGCCATTTTCTCTGTTATTACGCCCACTTTGTTATGAGCCTGCTCGTCTTCGCGGTCAAAGAAGCGCCCGGCGAGCACCTTCAAATTGCGCACTCGCCGGTATTCGGAGTAAGCGCCCAAAATTTGAATATCTTTTTCGTCGCCATTGCCGACAGGAATACGTTCCCCAAGCGTCACGACGGGCGAGGCTGCGACGATTCCGGGGACCTGCTGGCGAACAGCCTCGAGATCGTCTATGGTTAGCGGGTCGAGTACCGAGTTGCTGATGTGCTGTTGGCCCTGATATTCCGACCAAATCTCGTTAGTGCCGATGGCCTGGATCTGGGCGATGACCCATTGTCTGCCGGTCATGCCGATAGTCACGACCAGAATGAGTGACGCGGTCCCGATCACCATGCCTAGCGCGGTGAGCGCGAAGCGCACTTTGTTGGCGCAGAAAGTGTCATAGGCGAAGTTGAGTACTTCACCTACCGCGAAGCCGGGGCGAAGACGATGGGGTACGAGTGCGGCTGCCATCTTTAGTTTTAGATGCTACGTATAGCGGGCGGACGGTGCAAGCCCTGATGCCGTGGACGGTTCTCGAAGGCTGACTCGCCAATTCGATTTGTGTAAGAGTAGATAGTTGACGTTCTCCGCATTCTCAGAATGACTGCTTTCGCGACGGTTGAATCCAGCGCAACCACCCAGAAGTCCGGAGTGAGTCACCGCCGCCTATTCTTCTTGGTGATGATTGCTCTGGCGCTGCGTCTTGCCGCGATGGCTTTTTTGTATCCGGAGCGTACGGACCCGTATCGCGATCATTGGAGGTTCGGAGGCGAAGCGGGGCGAATCGCCCGTTCCATTGCGCAAGGCGAAGGATTCAGCAATCCTCTGTTCGGCAGGACTGGACCGACGGCATGGCTCGCACCAGTTTATCCCTTTTTGTTGGCGGGAATCTTCAAAGTATTCGGCATCTATAGTAAGGCTTCGGCGATCGCGGCCCTGAGTTTGGATTGCCTGCTATCGGCGTTCACTTGCGTTCCAATTTACTTCATTGGTCGCCGACATTTTGGTGAACCTACAGCCGCGTGGGCAGGGTGGGCGTGGGCGTTCTTTCCATATGCAATTTATTTTTCGGCCGATTTCGTTTGGGCGACCGCCTTGACCACCCTCTTAATGAGCCTGGTTTTTCTCGCAGCTTTATATCTGGATAGTTCATCTTCGACGTGGCGATGGATCGGATTCGGAGTGCTCAGCGGAGTTGGCGGATTGACCGATCCAATCATCATGTCGGTTGCTCCATTCCTGGGAGCATGGGCATGGTATCGGTTGTATCGGAGGGAAAAAAAATGGCTGGCGCCGGGAATTTGCGCAATAGTGGCAGTCACGATAGCAGTTTCGCCGTGGTTCATTCGAAACTACAAAATGTTTCACAAGGTCATTCCGTTCCGTAGTTGCCTGGGGCTCGAAATCTATTGCGGGAATAATCAGGATTCATGGCATTGGGGACCTCCCGGATACCATCCCTCGGATAACGAGAACGAATGGCATGAATACCAGCAGCTGGGCGAGATCGCTTACACGGCGAAGAAATTTCATGAAGGGTTGGCGTTCATCGATTCGCATCGCTTGCTCTACGTCAAGCAAACCTTTCGGCGGGTCGTTTATTTTTGGACCGGTTTCTGGAGCTTCGGAGCGCGTTATCTGCGCGAGGAACCGGCAGATCCGTACAATATCGTGTTCTGCACAGGCGTTACGCTTTTGGCGCTGATTGGACTCTGGCGAGCCTGGAAAATCAGTCCGAACGTAGCGACGCCATACATCATCGTGTTCTTCTTCTTTCCTATCGTTTACTACCTGACGCATCCGGAGGATTATTACCGCCGACCGATCGATCCGCAGTTCGTAGTGCTGGGGGCGTATGCTGTAGCTTCATGGTTCGATGGACGGCGCGGCCTCGCCTAAATCCGGTAACCACGACAATTGAGTGAATATCGTCCGCAATAAAACTCCGTATCTTCCCTTGCTCCTGTTGACTGGTGCGGCGCTGCTCGTGCATGGGTACCATCCCTTTGCCGAAGACGCCGAAATCTATCTGCCTGGCATTGAGAAAATTCTGAACCCGCGACTGTTTCCAGTGGGGCGAGAGTTCTTTGCGTCCCATGCTGACCTTACAATTTTTCCCAACCTGATCGCATTTTCCCTGCGGGCGACGCATTTGCGGCTGACGGTGGGGCTGTTTGCTTGGCATCTTGCATCGATTTTTCTGCTACTGCTGGCATGCTGGCAGCTGTGCGAGCTTTTATTCCCAAGCGCCAGAGCAAGATGGGGAGCGGTGTGCTTGATTGCGGCGCTGTTGACGATCCCGGTCGCGGGAAGCGCGCTCTACATCATGGATCAATACCTGAATCCGCGGAATATGGCCGCATTCGCTGCGATTTTTGCGGTCGCCGGAACTTTGAAAAAGAAAGCTGCTCAGGCGCTCTTATGGTTGGCTGTTGCGCTAAGCATCCATCCGCTGATGGCGGCGTATGCGATTTCGTTTTGCGTTCTGCTAGCCGCCATGGATTGGTTTATGACACGAGCCGAGGGCACGCCCGCGTCTGAAATGGCGCTAGCATTGTGCTGTTTGCTGCCGTTCGGGATTTCGCTTGTTCCTCCAACGTCGCCCGCGTACCATGCTGCGGCTATGCGCCATCAATTCCACTACATCCAGCTATGGACCTGGTATGAACAACTGGGAGCAGTCGCACCCGTATTCTTGTGCTGGTGGTTCGGGCGGATTGCTAGCTCGCGCAATTGGCAACGGCTCGCGCTGGTTTGCCGCACTCTCCTCATTTACAACTTGATTTACGTTATGACAGCGCTGGCAGTCGATTTACCGGCGCGATTTGAAAGCCTGGCGCGCCTGCAACCGCTGCGTAGCCTGCATCTGCTTTACATGTTGTTGTTTCTAATCATGGGCGGCTTGCTGGGTGAATTCGTGCTGAAGGGAAAAACCTTGAAATGGTTAACTCTCTTCGTGCCCCTAAGCTTGGGAATGTTCCTGGTGCAGCGCGAGCTTTTTCCCGCCAGCGCACATATCGAATGGCCCGGAATCGCCTCCCGGAATCCCTGGGCTCAGGCGTTTCTTTGGGTGCGTGACAATACCCCGGCGGACGCAGTGTTTGCGCTCGATCCCAATTTTATGCAACTGCCGGGCGAGGATACGATTGGTTTTCGCTGCCTGGCTGAAAGGAGCCGGCTGGCGGATTTGTCGAAAGATAGCGGCGCGGTTAGCATGTTTCCTCCATTGGCGGACGAATGGTGGGCGCAGGTACAGGCGCAAACCCCGTGGAAGAGTTTCGGTGCCAGGGAGTTCGAGCGACTCAAGCGGACCTACGGAGTGAGTTGGGTGGTCGTTGAACAGCCCGGAGTAGAGGGACTCGGCTGCCGCTACCAGAACACGGCTGTTAAGGTCTGCGCAGTGCCATAACAACCATTGGTGGAGGGGTCGTGCGCCGAGGGTCGACACAGAGCTGGATATGAGGGAGGTTTCGCGATACCCACTACGAGATTGCGGCCGCTTTGAGGACCTAATTTGATATCATCAGATAAACGCCGGGGCCTTTTGCTCGGGGGCGATCAGATAGAATCGAAGGAGGAGGCTCCGGAATGTCGACTGCGCGGGCCGTTCAGGCCCCGATTCAGTTGTTTTCCTATGAACGGTGGGAATCCCGCTTGCCCACCCTCGCCCGAGAGTACCGGCAAAACAAACCCTGCCCACACATTTTGTTGAAGGATTTCCTCGATTTCGACGTTGCGCTGGAGATAGCCAGGCAGTTTCCAAGAGCCTCGACGGATGCGTGGACGCAATACAAACACGCCAATGAGAACAAGCTGGGCATGGCCAAGCGCAAACTCTTTCCCCCTATGCTGGGTGCGGTTGTTGACGAGTTGAATTCACCGGAGTTTGTGGCCTGGATTTCAGAATTGACAGGCATTCCGAGTTTAATAGCCGACCCGACACTGGAGGGCGGCGGATTACACCAGTCCGGGCGCGGGGGATATCTGAATGTACATACCGATTTTTCCATGCACCACTTCCATCGGAAATGGCATCGCCGTGTCAATCTGATTTTGTATCTCAATCCGGAATGGGATGAGGAGTGGGGCGGATCGATCGAACTTTGGGAGCGGGACCATGGCAAGATGAAGCGCTGTACGGTGAAGTATCCGCCGCTGTTGAATCACGCGCTCATCTTTACTACTGACGAGCGGTCGCTGCACGGCTTTCCCGATCCGCTGACCTGCCCCGAGCGTGAGTCGCGCAAGAGCCTGGCTCTTTATTACTACACAATTGAGCCAGACGGGAGGGTAGGGGAACATTCCACCGATTATTTTGCGCGCCCTCAGGACGGATGGAAGAAAGCGGCGATGATCTGGCTGGACAAAAAAGCAGTCGATCTCTATTCCCGTGCAAAAGCGCGGTTCGGATTCTCGGATGCGTTCGCCAGCAAGGTGCTGGGTTTTCTGTCGCGGAAGAAGTGACTCTGAAGCGGGTAGAGAAAAATCAGGCGTCCTTTTGGGCGCTTTTCTTTTTGTGGGTTTTGCGGTCCGGGGTCACACGCCCTTTTCTGCAATCTATCGCGGCCTACGCAGGACGCGCATTGCTGCGCGCGTAGTAGGTGGAAAATTCGGTTTCCAGTTTTCTTCCTTTCTCGCTAAATCGCGGCAGGCGAATCAATCCCACTCTCTCCAAGGCGAATTGCAGGGTGGTTGCGAGAACGCCGAACCCATATTTCACGCTGCGCCGGAAATTGATGGACGAAGCCTCTTCAAAATATTTGGTTGGGCAGGAAACTTCTCCAATGCGGAAGCCAAAGTGGACGCATTGCGCCAACATCTGGTTATCGAAGACGAAGTCGTCCGAGTTTTCGAGTAACGGGAGCGAGGTCAGGACTTTGTGGCTGTAGGCACGATACCCGGTGTGGTACTCAGACAGCTTCACGTGAAGAAAGAGATTTTCGAAAGCCGTCAGCAGACGGTTGGACACGTATTTGTAAAACGGCATCCCGCCCCGCAGGGCAGTGCCGCCAATGATGCGGGATCCCAGCACAACATCGTACACATCGTAGGCCACCATGCTGGCCATCGCCGTCAGCAGCAGTGGAGTGTATTGGTAATCGGGGTGGAGCATGATGACCACGTTGGCGCCGGCGTTTAGTGCCTCGCGGTAGCAGGTCTGCTGGTTGCGTCCATAGCCGTAGTTGCGGTCATGCTCGAATACACGAAGGCCAAGCTTGTTGGCAATCTCGATGGTGCGGTCTGAACTGTGGTCGTCGACGAGAATGCGGATGTCGACGAGTTCAGGCAATTCTCCCACCGTAACCTCGAGGGTTTTCTCCGCGTTGTAAGCGGGCATGACGACCGCGATGCGTTTGCCGTTGATCATTATCGTTGGCAACTAGCAACTACTTCGTTCGTGCTTAGAACCACATCATACCTGAGTCGTGCGAGATTAGCAGTGTTCGCGGGGGTAGCAGCGAATGGCTCAAATCCTCAGCCGAGTGGCGATTCGATTTTCTTTTTTATCTTCGGCGGTAAACGCTCGGATTATGAATCTCCATATAGCGTTGCGGATTGGCGAGTGGTGTAAAGCCGAATTGCTCATATAGGCGGTGCGCGTCGCGCGTGACCAGCGACCAGCGCCTGAGTCCCTGTAACTCCGGATGACTCATGATTGCGCTCATCAGTTTCTTGGCCAACCGTCGGCCTCGATGGGATTCAATGATGAAAACGTCAGCGACGTAGGCATAGGTAGCGCGGTCAGTAATGACACGCGCGAAGCCGACCTGATTTTCGCCAGCAAAAACACCGAAGCATAGTGAATGCTTAATCGACTTCTGCACGGCATCGCGCGGAATGCCTTCAGCCCAGTAGCTTTTGCTGAGGAAGTCGTGAATCATATCAAGGTCGAAGCGAGATGGGTCTGTGGAGATTACACATCTAGTTTTCGGCATGTGAGTTCGGGTGCAACCAACCGCTTTAGATCAGGCAACGGGACTTCGAGATTTTCGTTGACGCCTCTTGCGAACAAATACCTTGCAATTTCGGTGTGACGAACGAATTGTCTGATCCGACTAGCAGAGATCATTTGCCGCGGAGGATTGGCGTCGCTACTTCTGCAGCTTGTAATCTGAGTTTGGAACTTTCTGCGTCAATTGGCCCGGCGTGGGCAACTGTGAGAGGTCCCATCCACCACCAAGGGCCTCGATCAAAGCAACAGCTGAGGCCATCTGCTCAACTTGAATCGTGGCCAAGGTTTGCTGGTCCGACAGCAATGTGGTCTGCGCTGTGAGCACGTCGACGTAGGGATCGATTCCTGTTTCGTAACGGCCCATTTCAAGGTTTAGAAATTCCTGTGCGTGTCTCACAGCGGCCTGCTGACGCTCGATCTGCTGCGAGTAAAGGCGAACCGCGGCCAGGTTGTCTTCCACCTGCTGAAACGCGGTAAGCACTGTCTGGCGATAGCTGGCTAGATCTGCGTTGTAGGTCGCCGAGTATTGATTAAGCTCAGCGCGGTAAAGCCCGCCATTGAAAATCGTCTGTGATATCGATGGGCCGATCGACCAGAACCGGCTGGGCCATGTGAACCACTTCTTAAACGTAGAGCTTTCCACACCGCCCGAGGCGGAAAGCGTAAGGCTGGGGAAAAAAGCTCCGTAACCGATGCCGATCGTAGCATTCGCTTCTGCCAGAGTACGCTCGGCAGCGGCTACGTCGGGACGGCGCTGCAATAGTTCTGATGGTACCCCAACGGGAATCGGAGGCGGTGAAGTCAGCTCGGGGCGCACGGGAACGGAGAAATCAGTAGCCAGTTTGCCAATCAATACTGCGATTGCATGTTCGTACTGTGCACGCGCGATTTTCACATTGATGTCCTGGGCTTGCGCGGCTTCAAGTGTGGCCTGCGCTTCAACTACGGAAATATAGTCGCCGATTCCGGTATCGTAAGCGCCTCTTGTGACTTCCAGGGCTTTCTGATCTGCCGCCACCGTATCGTCGAGAATTCTCTGAAGTGCATCCTGGCCGCGAATTTCGAAGTAATATTGCGCCAGGCTCGCTTGTTCGGTGAGGCGTTCGTTCTCGAGGTCTGCGGCGCTGACTTGGGCCGCATATTGCGCCTGCCGCACTTCGTTGCGAATTTTGCCCCAGAGATCCGGGATCCAGGAAATATCGACCGGAAACGACCAGATCGTGCTTTGCTGCCCACTATTTGTTGTTTGGCCGTTCGTCGATCCCCCCGCAGTGGATGTGTTAAATGTGTTAGTCAGGTTGGCCGAGGCTCGCGACCGCTGAAATGAAGGACTTGTAGTCACGGTGGGCCAATACTGTGCTCGGGCTTCGCGAATTTCGGCGCGCGCCGTCATCAAATTTTCGAAATACTCCCGAATATTCTGATTATTGACGTCGACCTGCTCTTCGAGAGCATTCAGTTCGGGATCGTTGAAGATCTGCCACCACTTGCCGCGCAGCATGGCCTCTTGCGGGTTTGCGACCTTCCACCCTTCTGTGTCCTGGAAATTCACCGTCGATTCTTTGTAGTTGGCGGCTGCGGGGGCCGATGGAGTTGGGGTGTGGTATTTCGGGCCCACCGTGCAAGCGGACATTAGCGTGAGCGCAGCGATCAGGTACAAGCTGGAGCCTGCGCAATTTCGAATCAAACGTTGCAAATCATTCTTCATACACCTTCCACCAATCCCGCGCCCGGAGCGGTGGCGTGCTCGTTGCCCAGCAACCACAGGCGCAGCCGATCAAGCTCAAGGTAAACGACTGGGGTTGTGTAAAGCGTGATCAATTGACTCAAGAGCAACCCACCGACGATAGTGATGCCAAGGGGACGGCGCAGTTCGGAACCGGTACCGGTTCCGAAGGCCAGCGGCAGCGCACCGAACAACGCGGCCATGGTGGTCATCAGAATCGGACGGAAGCGCAGCATGCAAGCTTCGAAAATGGAATCGCGCGTGCTCATGCCCTGCTCGCGTTCGGCCATCAGCGCGAAGTCAATCATCATGATGGCGTTCTTCTTCACGATGCCAATCAGCAGTACGATCCCGATGATCGAGATCACGTTGAGATCCATGTGGAAGATCATCAGGGCGAGCATCGCGCCCACGCTGGCTGATGGCAGCGTCGAGATGATCGTCAGGGGATGAACAAAGCTTTCGTAGAGGATGCCGAGCACGATGTAAACGGCTGCCAGAGCGGTGAGAACCAAAATCCACTCGTTTGCGAGCGACTGCTCGTAAGCTTCCAGCGTACCGGCGAAGAACCCCGTCATAGTTGACGGCGTGCCCAGACGCTGCTGCATCTGCTGGATTTCTTTTACCGCCTGACTCAGGGAAACGCTGGGCGCGAGATTAAACGAAACGGTAACCGAAGGAAACAGGCCGGTGTGATTTACCTGCAATGCCGTGGTATTTGTTTGCGCTTTGGCGAAGTTAGTAATCGGCGCCATGGCAATGGCATTGCCTCCATTCGGGTTACTCTTCACGTACACATAATTCAAATCCTCCGGCGACTGCCAATATTTTGGCGCAACTTCCAGGACTACATAATACTGATTCAGCTGGGTATAGATGACCGATACTTCGGATTGGCCGAAGGCGGAGTACAGTGCTTGATCAAGTGAGCCGGCCGTCTGCGCCAAGCGCGCTGCAGAGGAACGATCATAATTCAGTAGCAGCTGCAGCCCCCCATTCTGCTGATCGCTATTTATGTCCTGAAGGCCGGGGAGTTTTTTCATATTTGCCAACAGGATAGGCCCCCAATGGACGAGATCGGCGACGTTATCAGATTGAATGGTGTACTGATAAAGAGCGTTGCTGGAGCGGCCGCCGATGCGCAAATCCTGCACCGCCTGCAAAAAGGCTGACGCCACAGGTAATCGATTGAGCTTTGGACGCAGGCGGTTGATGACCTCCGGCGCGCCCACTTTACGTTCATTCAGCGGCTTAAGAGCGATGTAAATGAACCCGCCATTGCTGGCTCCATTGCCTCCCGTGTAAGCGTTCACGTTGGCCACAGCGGGGTCGGCCTTGATGACTTTCACCAGTTGCAGGATGGAATTATTCATAAACGGAAAAGAGGCGTCCTGGGGGCCTTGTACGCCGCCGACCAGTGCGCCGGTGTCCTGCTGGGGGAAAAAGCCCTTCGGAATCCGCACAATTAGAAGAAAGTTCAAGGCAATCGTCAAAAGCAGAATTGCGATGGTGAAGCCCGGATGTTCGAGCACCCACTCGAGCGATTTGCGATAACCCCATAACATGCCGGAAAAGAATTTTTCGCTCCAGCGGTAGATGCGGCCGTGCTGATCGCGTTTCTCCGCCTTTAGAAAATGGGCACACATTGCGGGGGTTGTGGTGAGGGAAATGATCATCGAAACGATGATCGCGGTCGCGAGCGTCACCGCGAATTCGCGGAACAAGCGGCCGACGATTCCAGCCATCAGCAGAATAGGAATAAAAACGGCGACCAGAGAAATACTGATGGAAAAAACCGTGAAGCCGATTTCTCTCGCACCCTTGAGAGCCGCCTGCATGGGGGCTGTACCCTGCTCGAGATAGCGTGAAATATTTTCCATGACCACGATGGCGTCGTCGATTACGAAGCCGGTCGAGATGGTTAGGGCCATCAGTGAGAGGTTATCGAGGCTAAAGCCGACGAGGTACATCACAGCAAATGTGCCGATCAGGGATACGGGAACCGCGATGCTGGGAATGATGGTGGCCCGCGAGTTGCGTAGAAAGAAGAAGACCACTAACACGACAAGAATGACCGAGATGACCAGCGTACGCTCGACATCGGAGACTGAGGCGCGAATTGTTGTGGTGCGGTCGAAAACAATCGTCGCCTTGATTCCCTGTGGAAGAATGGCTTGCAGGAAAGGTATCTGCTCGGTGATGCGCTGCACCGTATCAATAATGTTCGCGCCCGGCTGACGGAAGATAATTACGGTGACGGAGGGAACACCATTGAGATAGCCGGCAGTGCGCAGGTTTTGTGTGGAGTTGATTACCTCGGCGACATCCGACAATCGGACCGCTGCGCCATTGTGATAGCCGACGATGAGGGGCTTGTATTGCTCGGCATCGGAAATCTGATCATTGGTGATGATATCCGCGCTAAGAGAGCCATTCGCCAGGCGTCCACGCGGCGTGTCCGAGTTCTGCAGGCTGAGCACCGACTGGATACTGCCGAGGCTCAGGCCGAAACTTTCGAGTAGCGTGGGGTTCACCTCTACACGCAC
Source organism: Candidatus Sulfotelmatobacter sp. (assembly GCA_030039165.1). GTDB lineage: Bacteria > Acidobacteriota > Terriglobia > Terriglobales > Acidobacteriaceae > Sulfotelmatobacter. The sequence goes on from JASHQM010000107.1 coordinate 31,374, forward strand.
CGAGGGCAGCGCGCCTCCGCCCACAACTACCTGCCCTACGCCGCTTATCTGCGACAGCTTCTGCGCCATCACGGTAGAAGCTTCGTCGTAGAGCTTCGGAGGCGGATATTTGCCTGAGGTGAGGCCCAGAATCATGATGGGGGCATCGGAGGGATTCACCTTTCTGTAAGTGGGATTCGCCGGCAGGTTGGCGGGCAGATAGGTTCGTGCCGCATTAATGGCAGCTTCCACGTCGCGAGCTGCGCCATCGATGTTGCGGGAGAGATCGAACTGCAGCGTGATCGATGTTCCGCCGAGCGAACTGGAAGAAGTCATCTCTGTGACACCCGCAATGTGGCCCAACTGGCGTTCCAGCGGAGTCGCTACCGATGACGCCATGATCTCTGCGCTGGCTCCGGGTAGACTGGCGGAAACAGAGATGGTCGGAAAATCGACCTGCGGTAATGGAGAAACCGGCAGAGCGGTGAACGCGATCGCTCCGGCGAGAGCAACGGCGGCGGTAAGCAGCGTGGTGGCAACCGGCCGGCGAATGAATGGTTCCGAGAAGCTCATGCATTCTCCGGATATGCCTCGGGGCCGGTTCCGTGCTGAGAGTCAGGGCTGCGGCGGCTGAAGCGTTGCGCCAGACGGTCGAAGAAGATGTAAATCACGGGCGTGGTATAAAGCGTCAGGATCTGGCTGAGAAGAAGACCACCGATCATGGCAATGCCGAGGGGACGACGCAACTCTGATCCATAGCCGCGACCCAGAGCCAGTGGAATACCGCCAAGCAGCGCCGCCATCGTAGTCATCATGATGGGGCGGAAGCGCAATAGGCTGGCCTCATAAATGGCGTCGGTTGAGTTCTTACCGTGCTCGCGTTCGGCCTCCAGCGCGAAATCGACGATCATGATCCCGTTCTTTTTCACGATGCCGATCAGCAGGATGATGCCTATGATTGCGACGACGCTGAGGTCCTGACGCAGCAGAATCAGGGCAAGTAGCGCTCCGACCCCGGCCGATGGCAGCGTGGAAAGAATTGTGACGGGATGAACAAAACTTTCGTACAGAACCCCAAGCACGATGTAAACCGTAACCAGAGCGGCAAGAATCAACAACGCTTCGTTGGAAAGGGAATTTTCAAAGGAGGCGGCCGTTCCCTGAAACTGTGCCTGCAGACTGGCAGGGAATCCGATCTTGCCGGCAATCTTATTGATCTCGCTGATCGCAGTTCCCAACGCCGCATTGGGAGCGAGGTTGAACGAAACGGTGACCGAGGGAAACTGTCCCTGGTGATTGATGGAAAGCGCCTCTGTGGTCTTCGATACGTGGACAAAGGCGCTGAGAGGGACCGCACTGGCGCCATTCGCCATGGTCAACGTGTTCGGAGTGGTTCCCGCAAATACGCCGCCGTTGATAGAAGCGGCTGTGGTTGAGGTGCTCGAGGAGGAAAGTACGGTTCCGGTAGGCTGAAGAGTTGCCGCTGATGGCGTATAGAGGACTGAAGTTGTAGTTGCGTTTGAACCAGCCGAACTTGATCCCGAAGATGAGAAAGAATTCGCCGCTGCCGCACCGGTGGCGCTGGAAGAAGCATTGGCCTGCAAGTAAAGGTTCTCAAGCCTACTCGGATCCTGCTGCCACTCCGGCTGCGTTTCCATGATGACGTGATACTGATTCAGTTGTGTATAAAGAGTATTGATCTGCCGTTGTCCATAGGCGTCATAGAGCGTGTTGTCTATTGTGGCCGGCGCGATACCGAGGCGTGAGGCCGTGACTCGGTCGATATCCACGGCAATGGCTTGAGCCCCCGTCTGCTGGTCGGTGGCAACGTCCTCCAGTGCGTTCAGCTTTTTTAATTCGCTTACAAATTTATCCGTCCAGTTGTTCAGTTCGCTAATGTCGGGATCTTCCAGCGTGTATTGATATTGAGTGCGTGTGACGCGGTCATCGACGCTGATGTCCTGCACGGGCTGCATGTAGAGATGTATGCCCTGGACGCTGCTGAGATTTTGCTGCAGACGGCGAATCACATCGGAAGCATTCAAGTGGCGCTCGCTTACAGGTTTAAGGTTGATCGCCATGCGGCCGCTGTTAAGCGTGGTGTTGGTGCCATCTGCGCCGATGAACGATGAGAGACTCTGCACTGCTGGATCTTTCAAGATGACTGAGGCGAGTTGCTGCTGTCTTTCCGCCATCGCAGAGAACGAGATTGATTGTGGAGCCTGCGAGATGCCCTGAATCACGCCTGTGTCCTGCACGGGGAAGAATCCTTTGGGGATGACGATGTACAGCAATACGGTCAAAACCAGAGTGGCGACCGCGACCAGCAGGGTGATTGTCTGATAACGCAGGACGACTTTCAAAGTGCGGCCATAAAACTCAATCAGGCGGTTGAAAGCACGCTCCGATGCCCGGTACCAGCGGCTCTGCTGTGATTCCGGATCGTGTTTCAAAATGCGCGAACACATCATCGGAGTCAGGGTAAGCGAGACCACAGCAGAGATGAGAATAGTCACGGCCAGTGTCACGGCGAACTCGCGAAACAGGCGGCCGACGACGTCGCGCATAAAGAGAAGGGGAATGAGAACGGCGATCAGCGAAACTGTGAGCGAGAGAATGGTGAAGCCAATTTGCCCCGCCCCTTTGAGCGCCGCTTCCATCGGAGAATCGCCCTGCTCGAGGAAGCGGGCGATATTTTCGATCATGACGATCGCATCGTCGACCACGAACCCCGTCGAAATTGTCAGAGCCATCAGAGAAAGATTGTCGAGACTGTATCCCAGGACGTACATCGCCCCAAACGTGCCCACCAGCGAAAGCGGCACAGCCACGCTGGGAATAACGGTGGCGCGCACGCTGCGCAGAAAAAGAAAAATTACCATGACCACCAGGCCTACGGTCAGCATCAGCTCGAATTCAACATCGTCCACGGAGGATTGAATACTGGTGGTGAGGTCGGTGAGTTCGGTGATCTGGAGAGCGGCCGGCAGATTCGCCTCCAGCTGCGGAAGGATTTTCTTGATGCTCTTTACGACGCTGATGGTATTAGCGCCCGGCTGCCGCTGAATGTTCAAAACTATTGCCGGCGTTGTATTCATCCACGCTGCGAGTTGCGCATTTTCGACGTCATCAACCACGTTGGCGACATCGGTGAGGAACACGGGTGCTCCATTGCGATATGCGACCACAATATGGCGATAGCCCTGCGCTTCGGTGATCTGATCATTGGCGTCAATCTGGTAATCCTGGCGAGGCCCGTCGAAGTTGCCTTTGGCAGTATTGACACTCGTCTGTGTAAGCGCGGTGCGAACGTCCTCCAGATTGATGCCGTAGGAAGATAATTTCGTCGGATTAACCTGAATGCGGACTGCTGGTTTTTGCCCGCCGCTGATGCTGACAAGTCCCACACCGCTTAATTGCGACAATTTTGGAGCGAGCCGGGTATCGATCAGATCTTCAACTTGCGCTAAGGGCATTGTGTCCGAGGTGATTCCCAACGTTAAAATCGGAGCGTCGGCGGGATTGATTTTGTTGTAGACGGGAGGAGTCGGAAGATTCGACGGTAAATAACTCTGCGCGGCGTTGATTGCCGACTGCACCTCTTCTTCGGCAACGTCGATGTCCAGCGAGAGTGTGAATTGCAGCACGATCACCGAGACGTTTCCGGCGCTGGTCGAAGTCATCTGGCTCAGACCCTGCATTTCGCCGAACTGCCGCTCCAGAGGCGCGGTTACCGTGGTCGCCATTACGTCGGGGCTGGCGCCCGGATAGAACGTGAGCACTTGAATGGTTGGATAATCGACCTGGGGCAAGGCGGAAACGGGCAGTTGCGTGTAGGCAACCAGCCCGACCAGCAGAATCGCAGTCATCAGCAGGATCGTGGCGACCGGCCGCCGGATAAATGGACTCGACGGACTCACGGCGCGTTCCCCTGACCGGTAGAACTTGGCGGCGGGCTCTGGGTAATCACCACTTTGGAGCCGTTCTGCAATTTATCGAAACTGCTGTCAGCCACGATCTCGCCCTCGTTCACGCCCTCGACTGCCGTTTCGCCGGCATCAGAAACACCCGTCTTAACAGTCCGCATTGCGGCCTGGGAGTTCTGGATGACATAAACGAAAGCCGCGCTGCCGTTGTGCTGGATCGCGGAACTCGGCAGCAGGATCTGATTGTGCAGCGTTTTCACCAACAAGCGTGTGTTCACAAACTGATTGGGATAAAGCTCGCTGTTTCTGTTCTCGAAAAGTGCGCGCACTTTGATGGTTCCAGTCGTCGTGTCGATCTGGTTATCGAACGAGGTCACCTTGCCAGTGCCAATTTTGTGCTCGTTTGCGCGATCCAGGGCTTCGAGCGGAAGATCGACCCCGTGATGCGGTTGCGCCAGGACCTCGGCAAGGCTGTCTTCGGAAATAGTGGCGACCACGGTGATAGGTTGGGTCTGAGTGATCACGACTAGAGTCGTCGTGGAGTTCGCGGTGACCAGGTTGCCAGGGTCCACAAGGCGCAGCCCGACGCGCCCGCTGATGGGCGCGTCAATGTGGCAGTAGACAACCTGGACCTGGTCATAGCGCAGGGTGCCCTCGTCGTTCTTTACCGTTCCCTGATCCTGTAAAGCGATCTTTTCCTGATCCTCCAGGGTTTGCCGCTGGATCGCGTTCTTGGCCCATGCGTCCTGATAACGTTTCAAATCCATTTCGGCCTGTGCCAGCAGGTTCTGATCGCGCTCAAGAGCACCTTGCGCCTGGATAACCTGTGCTTGGTACGGCCTGTCGTCGATATCGATCAGCGGGTCTCCTTTTTTTACGAATTGGCCCTCCTTGTAGTGCACAGCAGTGATGACGCCCGTGACTTGTGCCGTGATCGAGTCGGTGTACAAGGCCGTTACAGTACCGATTGCATCGAGATAAACGCCGATATCGCCCTTAGTCGCGGTGGCGGTGCTGAGGGTGACCGGGCCCACGAAGGCGCGCCGGCCGCCAGCAGCTGCGCCTGACTGGCTGGTTTGTTCCCCGCCGTGGCGGAAGATCAAATAAAAAATGAAACCCACGAAAAGGAGAACAAGAATCCAGATCCAGTGTTTTCCTTTTTTTCGGGCGGCAGCGGTGGTCGTCGACAGTTGGTGATCTGGGGGGACGGGCTGAACCGGTTCATGCTGTTCCATAGAGCGGTGTTTGAGCGAAACATCCTAAATAAAACGGAACATTACATTTGCTGCTTGGAAAAACGAAAGCAATTGGATGCGGCAGCAGATATGCGGGATGCCGGCGAGCATTTGAGGCAGGCAACCCAGGTTAAGAGCATTGCAGGCGTCAACAATATCACTAAACTGGAACTGTCTGTGAAAATCTGTGCCAAATTTTGTAAAGATTTGCCGCAAGATCGCGGCCTAGGTTGCAATTTGCGGCGGTGACCGGCCACGCAAGCCGATTCACCCGCGACTTAGATGTCTCAGCGCTCTCCGCGCGGCGTGGTATCCGCACATGCCATGGACGCTTCCGCCCGGCGGGGTCGACGCCGAACAGATGTAAAGGCTCTTGTCGGACGTCGCGTAATGTCGCCACGTAGGCCGAAACAGAAAGTGCCTAAGATCGAGAACCCCTCCGGCGATGTCGCCGCCGATTAAGTTCGCGTCCATCGCTTCGAGATCGGCGGTATTAAAGACGCGCCGCGTCAAAATAATTTCCCGAAAGCCTGGTGCGAAGCGCTCAATCTGGTTCTCGGTCTGTTGCAGCATGTCTACTCTCGATCCGTTCGGAACATGGCAGTAGGCCCAGGCCGTGTGTTTGCCTGCTGGGGCGCGTGTGGGATCGAAAAGGCTCGGTTGGGCTAGTAAGACGAATGGCCGCTCCGCATGCCGCCCATGCCGTACTGCTTGTTCCGAAGCCGCAATCTCCTCGAAGCTGCCGCCCAAGTGCACGGTTGCCGCGCGGAGGCATTCTTGTGCTTTCCAGGGAATCGGTTCACGCAGCGCATAATCGACTTTGAACACGCCTGGGCCGTAGCGGAATCTTGCGAGCTGAGCTTTGAAGCGCTTGGAAAGCCGCTCGCCGGCAATGTTCAGGAGCTGCAGCGGGCTTACATCGCAGAGAATCAGATCACAGCCGGGCAGAGCGGTGAACGAGTCAATTCGCGAGGAAGTTACGACTCTACCACCCAAAGTCGAAAGGTAAGAACACAGTGCGTCGGTGATCGATTGCGCTCCCCGGCGCGGAATAGGCCAGCCGACGACATGAGCGGGGATTGCCATTAACATGCCGAGTGCAGCGCTCAGAGGCTCATCAAGAGCGAGAAAAGAGTGCGCTGCAAAGCCCGCAAATAATGCCCGCGTGCGATCCGTCTTGAAACGGCGGGCGATCGCTGTTGCGGGAAGAAAAGCAATCAGGCCGAAACGGGCCATCAGCCAGGGATGTGTTGGAATAGCGGGTAGCGGGCGCAGAACCTCCCCGGCCAGTTCGCGCCAGTGATCGACAAACGGCTGCATGAGATTTCGCCAAGCCTTGCCGTCGTGGCCAAGGGAAAGTTCAGCGTTCCGAAGATCGCGTTCCAGAACAACAGCCGTGCCGTCGTCGAGCGGGTGAGCCAGCGGGGCTGGGGAGTGAATCCATTCAAGGCCATGCTCGCGCAATGGCAGCGCGGAAAAAAATGGCGAACTGGCAGCCATGGGATGCACGGCTGATCCAAAGTCGTGCAAAAAGCCGGGCAGAGTCAACTCCATTGTGCGGGCTGCGCCGCCGGGACTTGTTTCGGCTTCAAACACTTCGACCTGCATTCCGGCTTGCGCCAGAACGATGGCGGCTGCCAGTCCATTAGAACCGGCGCCAATTACGCAGGCCTTCGAAGCCGAGGGCATGGGATTTCTCATTCTCTCGGTTGCACATTCGGCAATTCAATTACTCGAATCTGTCCGCTATCCATTCGTTCCAGTGTGGGGGCATAGAGTCCGAGCAATTCCCTCCGCCACCACATTCCAGTTATGCGTTTCTCTGCCATAGAAGTGAACCAGTATTGCCATAGCACGGCCCGAATCTGGAGAGGAGGTTCATGGCTGAAAGGGTTACCGGCAAAAAGCCCCAGCACATCCTTATCATTATCACTTGAGAGCAGGCGCACCTCTGTATTGGTAACGATTGGATATTGCCGCCAGTCGCCGAGAGAAGCAAACCATAAATTCCAATCAAAACGTGGCTGATAAGGCGCATAGATTCCAGGAGGCTTGTCTAACGCCTGGGGCTTATAGCGGAATGGATATGCCGACCAGTTTTGCCCGTCCAGCGATCCCTGAAATTCAATTTCGTATCGTCCGCGCGTCATAACCGCGAACAATCCATATTGATTGGCAATACGAAATGGTTCGAGTGCGGCCACGGGCGAAGTCGGCAGGGGTAGCTTGACGAAGATCCAAATCAATTCCGCTGTAGTCACATAGAAAATCCAGCTCAACATCAAGGTGGCTGCGGTCAGTTTCGCAGGATGCCAATAGCGTTCGATGCGTTGCCGAAACGGCGATTTTTTAGGTTCTTCGTCCGCTTCCAATGGTGTAAGCGCCAGATGCCTCGTCCAGTTTACGGGAACCAGATGGATGACGAATCGATCATCGAGCAACAGCACGCCCAGAGCGAGAACGAGATAATTCAGGAACGTGTAGTTGGCGGTGAGGATTACGCCGATCTCCCATGGCGTAACAATGAAAAAGCAAACGATGCGCAAGCGGCGTGGTAGAAAGAGCATCCACACGATACCCAGCTCCATAACCAGCGTCGCAGAGACTGTGGCCGCATGAAACCAATGCGGCAGATGTTGAACGTACCACCCGATCCAGGTTGGCAAGGGCCCGTTCTGGTAGTACTCATCCATAGCGGTGAAATGGCGCCATTCAGGGTCACCGCTGAGTAGTTTTACTGCTCCGGATTCGAAGTAAATACGGAACCACTCCCATTGCAACAGAAACAGACTGGCACGCGAGGGCGGCTGGGTCCTCGCCAACCTCGGGCGTACACCCGGTGGCGCGAAAAATAAAGAGATAAATCCTGCCTCCAGCAACATGCCATCGGATTGGTAGCCGGAAAAGTCCTGGGCTGCGCTGACGAACGACAGGAAGCACACGAAGCAGATGATGAGCATTGCGCGCGGCCATAGATTAAAGATGAGCAGCAAGGACGCAATCATCCCCGCCCAGCACAGGCCGGTCAGCATTGCATTTCCGTTCGACCACCAGAGCAGTGTGGGTACGTACCAAATCCGTTCCCAATGATTGAGCGTTTGTGCAACGGCTTCGAGAAAGCTGCGTGCGGGAAGAATGCCATCTGGGCCAATGAGGCCGCGAATCTGAAACATCAAAGAGAAAAATGCTGAGAAATAAATAACGCCGAGAGCGCGCAGGAATAACCACCGCGGCAGCAGCCGCGCTGACCCGTGACGAGAGTCGAACAGCCAGCCGATCACCGCGAGTGGAGACGGCATCTTGATGATTATAAGGAGAGAGTGCTGAGGACCGCCGATCGTCGCCTCGGCACTTACGACCGAGGTGCATCCAGGCATGACTGCCGGGTTTTGCGGCGCCTGTTGCTGGTGCGCCATAGCTCACGCAGCCCAGGCAAATGCGGAAGACCTTCAAACCTAATCTTGGCGAGATTCACATATTCCATAAGAAGGGCTCCGATCGGGATGCACCGAATGAATCTGTACTTGCCGTGCACTGCTAAGAAATATTAGGGCAATGGCGGAAGCGACTTGAATTTCCGTCGCGAAATGATCCGAACTCTCGCTTAACCAGAGCAGCAGCCGACGTATTTCGCGACAACTCCATAACCTCGGCTGGCATCAGAATGGCCGGAGTTTAGTTCGCTCTCAGAGCCCTCTCAGAGATGAGTACAGCTATTTCGTCGCCGCTGCGCCGCGCGATTCCATTGCGGCTGATCATCCTCTGCGCGCTCGCATTTCATGGGCCTTTGCTCCTGATGCAAGTGCCGGGCAATAGCTTCGATGCCAACTTCCACATGTCCATGGCGGCGCACTATGTGCACCATTGGTTTGACCCATGGAATGAGAAATCGTTTGCCGGGTTTTCGCAGACCACCTACCCACCGCTGACACACCAGTGGATTGCGATGTTCTCCCACCTGATCGGGCTGAGCTATGCTTTCATGCTGGTGATGGGGATCGGGATTTTGCTATTGCCAGTCGGAGTTTATGGTTTTGCGAAGTTATGGGTCAATGAGCGGGCAGCCAGCTACGCCGCATTCGGATCGGTTTTCTTGCCGGCGCTTACCATGACGACATATCAGGACGGCCAGCTCGGTACGATTTGTTCTACATCTCTTTTCCTTTTGGCCTTGCCCTATGCCTACTGGTACGTGGTGCGAGGAGAATCAAAAGATCTGCTCCTCGGGCTTTGCGTTACTTGTACTGCGGCCGTTGCGCACCACGCCACGCTGCTGTTCGGGTTGGTTTTTTTCTGCTTTCCCTTGATCTGGCTCGCGGTTACTGATTATCGTGCGCTGCACCCGGAGAGTTCGGTTCGTGTGCCATTACGCCGTGTTCTTAAATTTGTTGGCCTGGCCTCGGCCGGCATATTGTTTGTATTGCTGCCTTATTGGCTGATCATGCTGAAAGATCCGATCAGGCAAACCCCCATCCCACACTTGAGCCGGGCCAACTTCCTTTTGCAGCCGCTTTGGGGGCTGCATTACTGGCTGATGCCCTGCGGTGCCTTTGTGTTTGCTTTGCCCTACATTTTTTACAAGGCCAGTGACCAGCGCCTGCGCCCGCTGGTTCTGGGATTCTATGTCGCATTCCTCTTTGGATTAGGCGGAACAACGCCTCTGCCGCGCTGGCTGTTAGGACGCGCGTTTGAAATTCTTACCTTCGAAAGATTTACTCTTTGGGCATTGTTGCTGGCCCTGCCTATTGTGGGATTACTGGCCATTTACCTTATCGATCGCTTTGGCCGATTTGCGGCGGCAGGCCTCGCGCTCGCGGTTATTGTCCCGGGCGCTCTAGGGGTGGCGTGGAATGTCTACCTTCCTCTGGTCGGGCCAGAGCCCGATGTTGCCCCAATCATTAAGTTCCTAAACAGCGAAGGCCGTGACCAATACCGTTACCTCACGCTCGGGTACGCCAATGCGATGTCGAAGATTGCCTGCTACACGAATGCGCGCAGCATCGACGGGGAATACAATTCCGCCCGCAATCTGCCGGAGATGACTAACCACGGCGTGGGTCAGCTGAGCAGCGCAAAGTACTATCACACGGAAGGCATGGAAGCTCTTGCCGAGATGCTTCGCCATGCTCAAAGATATGGCCTCAAATTCGTCTTTGTGCACGACGACTACTACAACCCCATTCTGACTTTTGGCGGCTGGCGCGAGATCGCGGATTTCAATCACGGAGAAACCACGGTCTGGACCACCTTGGGTGTTCCCAAGGCGACGAAGATTCCCTCGCCGCTCGAGCCTCCCCGTTGGCAGGGAATCATGTGGGGAATCGTTCCCTTCGGCGTGAGCATTCTCACCATCATTTTGGCCCTCGCCACGGCCAAGAAGGGGGCTGAGGCTCAAGACGAGATTGCCGTACCCGCGCGTGCAGCCAACCCAGAGGAAACCGTGATCGGGCACGCGCAGCATGTTGCGTTGTAGCGCCCGTCACGCCCCTACAGCACATCACTTTGTGATCTAGGTATTCCAACGTACCGCACTTCACTCAACATCGGAAACAGATATTGCATCGAACTACTGCTATGAAAACCGCTTCGTGCAGTTTCGTGATCCCTGCCTACAACGAGGCCAAGCGCCTGCCTCGCACTTTGCATTCCATTCTGAGATACGTGACCGCTAATTGCTGGGAGACCGAGATTATTGTCGTGAATGACGGCTCGACAGACGAGACAGCCGACATCGTCCGGCAGTTTTCCTCCCAATATCCGGTCATCAGCTTAATCGATAATGCGGTGAACCGCGGAAAGGGCAAAGCCATCCGCGATGGTGTGCAGCGGGCCACCAACGACATCATTCTTTTCGCCGACGCCGATGATTCGACTCCCATCGAAGACGCGGCCAAGTTGGTAGAGGCAATCGACCACGGCATCGACATTGCCATCGGCTCGCGCTGGGTCGATCGCAACCTGCAATTGCACCCTCAGCCCTGGTACCGGCGTCTGAATGGACGTGTCTACAATCTGTTGCTGCGCAGCATTCTGGGGCTGGATTACAAAGACACGCAGAACGGATTCAAGGCCTACTCGCGTCAAGCTGCTAAAACGATTTTTCCGCTGCAGAGGATCGAAGGCTGGGGCTTTGATGCTGAAGTTTTGTTTCTGGCCCGAAAGTTTGGGTTCGCCGTACAAGAAATCCCCGTTGAATACACCTACTATGCCGAGGGCTCCAAGATTCGGCCCTACCGCGACGGCATTGGCATGCTCATCGAGCTGTTCAAGGTTCGGTGGCATGCACTGAAAGGGGCTTACTCGGAGCGTGTGCCCGCAACTCCTTCCGACGATCTGCCCAGCATCCCCTTGCAGGAGCGCACTTCGGATTAATCCCCATGGGCAAAAAAAAGTACCTGTTCATCTTCGGCACTCGTCCAGAGACTATCAAGATGGCGCCCGTACTGAAGGCGTTGGAAAGCGAGCAGGAAGCAGAGTGCGTGGTCTGTGTTACCGGCCAGCACGAGGAGCTTCTTGATCCTCTGCTTTCGCTGTTTGGCATCAAGCCGGATTACCATCTACGGCTGATGTCCCACAACCAGCAGTTATGCGGTTTGACTGCAAAGCTGCTTTCCCAACTTGAAAAAGTGATCGCCATCGAACGCCCCACCGCTGTCCTGGTGCAAGGAGACACAACCACGGCCACGGCCGGCTGCATGGCTGGTTGCTATTCGAAAATCCCGGTTGCGCACATTGAAGCGGGCCTGCGGTCGCACAACAAAAGGGAACCGTTTCCGGAGGAAGTAAACCGCCGAATCATCGATGTGATGTCGGATTGGCATTTTGCGCCGACTGTCACGGACAAGCATGCTCTATTACGGGAGGGGATTAAACCCGATTCCATCCACGTGATCGGAAATACCTGCATTGATGCATTGCGTTTTATTGCCGCCCTCCCGTTTTCTTTGGAAGGCTCAGTTCTGCAGGAAGTGCCCCTCGACAAGAGAATTATCCTTGTCACGGTACATCGCCGTGAGAATCATGGGGCGCCTCTGCAGAGCATTTGCGATGCGATTCAAACCCTGGCGCGACGCTATCGCAATAGCACGCACCTGGTTTTGCCGGTTCATCCCAATCCAAACGTGACCGCACATGTGTGGCGTGAGCTGGGGAGCATATCGAATATCACTTTGACCCCTCCCTTGGGATATCGCGAGATCATCGCGCTTTCGCAACTCTGCTTTTTCGCCATGATCGACTCGGGCGGCCTGCAGGAAGAGCTGCCTTGTCTGGGTAAGCCAGCACTGGTCTTACGCAATGTCACGGACCGCCCGGCGGCGATCGTCGCTGGCGCGGCCAAACTGGTGGGGACAGAGAAGCATGCCATCGTCTCCTCTTTTATCGAGCTGATGGAAGATCCGACTCTGTATCAGCGCATGGCACAACACCGGGACCTCTTCGGAGACGGCCTGGCCGGCCAACGAGTTGCGCAAGTTTTGCTGGCGCATCCTTCACCTTTCATGACCGAACCCGTAGTACCGCAGCCCATGGCTGCAGACTCTTTCAGCATGAAAGCGGCATAGTCACGTCGTGCCACCGTCCTTATGCGCGACACCCCGAGTTTTTCAAGCCAGAGCTATGTTGGCCCGACGCAGCGGGTTGCTCGCCTCGGCACTGCCTGACGCAAACTTATCGTTACGTTGAGGGCACATTAGGGTGCCCTACGGTTCTCTGCGGTTACTTAAGAGTGGTCAGATCAACCAGTGCCAATCGAAAGTTCGGGCGCCTCGCTGCGCCCACATCTCCAGAGCCTGGTTGGCGAATGCCGTCGATACCGGGTTCATGAATGGCAGAAACTCGCGACTCTTTCTGCCAAACCAGAAACCGCCCTGCAGAGTGTCATCGCTGTCGTTCGATTGGAACCCTTGCAATAGCTGAGCTTCTTTTTGCCCGGTTTGTTCATTGAGCGGCGCAACCCCAAACTGATCGGCGAAGATTCTTACGCGCAGCAATTGCGCAATCACATCGGAACGCAGAAATTTCGGGCTGATGCTTTCAACCAACCCAGCCACACGCTCGATGCCCCAAATAGTCGCCTTCGCGGCGGCGGGGTCGTCAATCACAGGAAGCAGACCTTCGAGAAAATAGCAGTAGGGATGCAACCGGTCCATCACCAGGCACTCACTCTCAACGCCAGGAAGGAACGTGTCATGATTGGCTAAAGATGAATGCAAGAGCCGGCGATAATTCGTGAGATAACGTTCATCATCGGTTGTTTCCCACAACTCGTACCACCCCAGCGCAGCCTTGAGCTGGTAACAGGCGGAGCTGCGTGACCACCTTTGCGGATTGCGCTCTTCCTGCGCCTTCGACGGCAACTCAAGAATTGGCACCAAATCGTTTCCCTTAGCGAAATCAGTGGCCATCGAAGTGCCAACCTTCACCGCCGTGGCCAGAAAATCCTCGTTCTTATACTCGCGCCAAACGGCCAACAGTCCGCGAACAATGATCCCGTCATCAAAGAAAAACGAGTGCCTTGGATTGGGTTCGTCGCGCTCAAAAGGCATCGCAGAACAGGTCTCATCCCACGCGTCAACCAGATAATTTGCCGCATTGATTGCGGCATCCAGGTACTGCACCTCGGAGCTCTGTTTGTACAAGTTCACCAGTGCACTGGCCGCATAGCCGGTAATTTCAGTGGAGAGTGGTGCATTGCGCTGACGCTCGTCGCTAAAATAATAGCGTGCTACACCGCCCTTAGCTTCCTGGATCCCAGAGCCTAAGAACCATTCTCCTGCACTGCGACTGACTGTTGTTTTGACTTGTTCAACTATTTTCATTGTTTTCTCACCCTGGGCTTTGAGATACGTTCTTCAAAAAATTGCAGGTATTCGCCGACGACCTGCGACATCGGCATCATTCCGGCGGCTAACAGATTCTTCTCGGAAATGCAGCGGCGAGCTTCATCGGAGCTCAGCAACCGGATCAGGTGGTTCGAAAGCGCGTGTCTGTCCTCTGGGGAATAGAGCTCGACTGCCACTTTCTCTTCTTCTGCGATTTCTTGGATTTCGGGAATGGAAGTTGCCACAATCGGCAGTCCATACTGGCAAGCCTGATGCATAACCCCGCTGGTGCCGGCGGCCGAGGTGTAAGGCAAAACCAATACCGATGCACGGTGAAAGAGCGGCGGCAGATCGCTCTCCGGAACATAGCCCAGAAATTGCACGCTGCCGCGGCCCTTCCATTGTTTTTGAAGAGATTCCAGATAAGCGGGAGTGCTGGGATGATTAGTGCCGGCGACGAGAAGCTCCGCGTCGGGAATCTTGCTTAGAACTTCTTCCATTGCCGCGAGCAGCACTTCCAACCGCTTGTATGTGCCCCAATAGCCAAAAGCCAGGATAGTTTTTCCCCGCGCGTCGTATCCCTTCATGCCGCGGTCGATGCTTTCGAACGTTCCGTGCGGCCGGAATTGCACCCTCGTGGCCCGCCTTCCATATTTGGCGACAAGGTCTTTCTTGAACGATGGCAGCAACACCGAGACATCGTTGGCAAGAAGGACGAGATGGGTTGCAAAGCGCCCGGCAACTCGATACAGGGCAGGCCAGCGAACTCCAGCATCCTTCAGGTCGATGCGTTCGAAAATCGTGTGCAAAGTTATGTGCGTGTAGCAACCACAAATGCGCCCGAGTGAGGGAACGGTCAAAGCCAAAAAGGCCTCGACTGGCTTCCGGGCAAAAGTGGAAAAACCGATGTTGAACCAGACGACGTCAGGTTTCTCTTTCGCAATCTGCAGTAGCAATCGCATCGCATTGAACGGAGAATCGAAGCGCCAGCAGCGCCGGATGTGAAAGCCCGTCGGTTCCTCTTTCCCACCGGTCTCATCCGCAAGAATGAGAAGGTTTACTTTTGGGTTTGCCTGCAGCGAGCAGGCAAGATGGTAGCCGTATTCGTTGAGATCTCCTCGGCTGGGCGGGAAAGAAGTGACGAGCAAAACTTTCAGACGCGCTGTAGCAGTCTGCGCTCTCGGAAGTGCGGCAATCTGCCGCTCCGAAACATCTCCCGACAATTGTGCACCATAAGATGCCGGCATGAGCGACGGCGCCCCGATCTCTGGTTACAGTTCGATGAAAAAACCGCATAAAGGTTGTCCAGTTTTTAAGCTTCCGTGCCGCTAAATTCAGTGATCTGAACGGGCAACGCGGGATCGCACACATTTCGTTATAGCCAGATTGTGCACTTCCTTGCCGCAGTCGCCCGCGTGCAATCCCCAGGTTTAGCGCCTTGTCAGGCCCTCCAGTTCATCCAGCGTGCGTGGCCAGTCTGAACCGAGCAACCGTGACAAACTCCGATCCGCGAGCACTCTCCCGCCCGTCTGGCAACGCGCGCAATAGTTCGTTTCGTTATCGGCGTAACGAATCCGCAGGATTTTTTCACCGCATCGTGGACATGGTTTTCCATACCGCCCGTGTACGGCCATGCCCTCGCGAAATGCGGTTACCTTTTCCGGGAAGCCGAGCAACGCCTCGGCCTGAACACGATCGATCCACAGCTGCAGAGTTTGCTTTGCAGCCGCGAAAAATCCTTCCCACTGCTCCGGTTTCAGCTTCTTTGTTTGCGCAATAGGAGAAAGTTGGGCGGCGTGCAAGATCTCATCGGAATAAGCATTGCCAACGCCGCTGACCACGCGTGGATCGGTCAGGGCGCGTTTGAGCGTACGATTTTCTGCGGTAAGGGCCGCGCGAAACGCACCGACATCGCTCCCAAGGATTTCAAGGCCGCCCGGGTCGATGGAATGTAACCCATCCTCTCCACTAAGCACGTGCAGTGAGGCCCGTCGCTTGGACCCTGCTTCGGTCAGCACAAGAGTTCCGTGCGCAAAATCAAACGCCGCCAGATTCTGCCGCCCCGAGAGCCTGGCATTCGGCGCCCGCCAGTGCAGCCGTCCGGCGATCATCAGGTGAATTACCAGCCAGAGGCCATTATCAAAACCAAAGGCGATGCGCTTGCCGACGCGCCGCAATTTGCGCACGCGCTCTCCCTCAATACTGGCGAGCGGGGGCGCAACCGTCCGTAGAAGGAATGGACTGGCCAGCCGAATCTTCGTCAGTTCACGCCCTAGAATCCGGTTCTCAAGAGCGCTGATGTAGGCGGTTATGTCGGGGAGCTCGGGCATATTTTGTTTAGGCATTCCCTAATTAAGGATGACGGTGGCTATTACCACGACGCAACTCCCCCATCCGAGCCAGGCCATCCAGCGGAGCAATCCGAGGATTCTGCGGAAGGGCCGCCATTTGCCTCTTGCGGGGGCACGACCATTGGTGAACCCTAACCGCCATTCCTCCGAGCGCATCAGAGAGCGATAATTTCTGCAAGGGTTTCGTGCCAGCTTCAGCAGGTGTCTACGATGAAGTCGCTGCTTACTCCAGGCATTCTTCTGGCGGCGGTTGCGCTGCTGCTGCACTCGGGACTACTCCCGGTCAGTCCTGCGCTCGTGTTGTTCGCGTTTTACTTTGCGCTGATTGCCGGCCTCTTGCTCGCATGGCGCTTTCATTCCAGCTGCGTTTTTCTTGCCCTGCTGGTCCTCTTCCTCGGGCAACAGGCGGTTTTCCATTTTTCTTCACTCCCTACCTCGGCACACCACAGTCCGGCTAATAGCGCTCTCGCCGCCGTTGGGGTGCTTCTGCCCTTGAACTTCATTTTCCTCTCTTTTCGCCAGGAGAAGGGATTCGTGTTCTCCAACATCGCTCCCGCAGCGGTGTTTCTCTTTGTTGAGTCGGTCATTGTAGCGGTGATCTGCCGTCCCGAGCCAACAGTGCAGCATGCAATTCGTCATCCGCTCGCCATTGTGCCTTTGCCTTTTGCCGTGTTGCTGATGTTCAGCGCAGCGGGCGTGTTGCTACTCACGCGCTATCTGCTTTTTCACAAGCCTTTCGAAAGCGGACTTTTCTGGGCGCTAGCCGCATCTTTGCTCGCTCTGCATTTCGGCGGCGTGGGGCGGCTTGCCAACACATGTTTCGCTGCAGCTGCATTCATCCTTGCGGGAGCAGTAGTCGAGACCTCGTATCTGCTTGCGTACCACGATGAACTCACTAGCTTGCCTTCCCGCCGCGCCTTTCGTGAAGCGTTGTTGCGACTGGAACATCCCTACGCGATCGCCATCGCTGACCTCGATCATTTCAAGCGCTGCAATGATATTTACGGTCACGACGTTGGTGATCAAGTCCTCCGCCTGGTTGCGTCTCGCCTGACGCGCGTTTCGAACGGGGGAGAAGCTTATCGCTTCGGAGGAGAGGAATTCGCCATTGTTTTTCCGGGTAAGACATCGCTCGAGGTGATCGAGGCTCTGGAGAACCTGCGCGCCGACATCGAAGCCAGCCGTCTCAAGCTGCGCGGCCCCGATCGGAGGCAAGAGCGCCGCGGCCCTGACCGGCGAAACCTACGCCGCGGGCGACCAGGTTATGCAATTCGAGAACTGGCCCGCCGGTCCAACTCGGCAGAACTCTCCGTGACGATCAGCATCGGCGTGGCGAGTTCGGGCCGGGAAAACAGCTCCGCCGAAGACGTTATTCGCACCGCGGATAAGGCGCTCTATCGCGCAAAAGCCTATGGGCGCAATCGAATCGAAGCGACGACTTCCGGGCATGGCCGGGCAAGGAGGAAGACAGCTGGAATCGCGTAAAGTGAAGTCAAGTCCAGCCATGCACGACAGGCCTCAAGTAGAGTCGATTCCCGCAAGAACAATTCAGGCTTTCACCGTTGACTTGCGCCGATCACGGATACGAACTACCTGATCGAGAACCCGTTGAGCGACTTCCCATTTGCTGGTCTCAGGAACCTCGACGATTTCATCATGAGTAATGATGGTGACTTCATTGCGCTCGGAATCGAAGCCGATTCCTTGGCGGGAAACATCGTTGACGACAATGGCATCGAGCTGCTTGGCGGAGAGTTTCCGTCGGGCGTTTTCGAGTGCGTTCTCGGTTTCCGCGGCGAAACCAACCACAATCTGCGATCGCTTGTGGGCAGATATCTCTTTGAGGATGTCAGGGGTTGATTCGAGTTCCAGATTCATCGGTCCTTTGCGCTTAATTTTCTGCGCGGAGGCAAATTTAGGACGGTAGTCGGACACAGCAGCAGTTTTCACAACGATCGTCGATTGTGGCAAAAGTCTGACAACGGCGTCGTGCATTTGCTCGGCCGATTCCACGTTCGTGAGTTCAGCGCCGCCCGGAGCCGTTAGCACGGTCGGCCCGCTCACCAGGAGAACTCGCGCTCCTCGGCGCAGAGCGGCTTCCGCAATGGCGTAGCCCATGCGGCCGCTCGATCGATTCGTGAGGTAGCGCACCGGATCGATTTTCTCGCGCGTCGGACCAGCCGTGATCAGCACGGTTTCGCCGGAAAAATCTTGTGATGCACCCAGCGATTCAAGAACCGCTGCCACAATGGATTCATTCTCGGCGAGCCGGCCAAAACCAGTCATGCCGCAGGCAAGGTATCCCGATCCGGGCTCGACGATCTTTACTCCCCGCTTGCGAAGTATTTCCAGGTTTGCCCGTGTAGCGGGATGATTCCACATGTTGACGTTCATCGCGGGAGCAACGATGACCGGAGCGGTGGTTGCCAGATAAAGTGTGGTCAGGAAGTCGCGAGCGATTCCCTGTGCAAAGTGGGCGATCGAGTCAGCCGTAGCTGGAGCGACCAATAGCGCGTCGATGGATTGAGCAACGGCAATATGCTCGATGGCCGAATCGATGTTCGCCGGCTGCTCAGAATCGCGGGGAAACATCTCAGAGATAACTTTTTCCCCGGAGAGTGCCGCGAAAGTAAGCGGGCGGACAAACTCTTGGGCGGCGCGCGTCATGATGACTTGGACGCGGATGCCGCGATCTTGCAGCTGGCGGACGATCTCGGCAGATTTATAAGCCGCGATACCGCCAGTCACCCCGAGAGCGATTTTCATAACGCACGCGACGGCGTCAAACAGGCGATTCTTGTTGTTTCGGCTGCGGGTGCCTGTGCCCTGATACGAAAGCCCGAGATGAAGCGCACCGCGTCCAAACTAGGCTTCGCCGAAGGCCTTATCCAAAACCTCAGAGGCTTGCTCTGCGGCACTGCGGGTCTCGGGAATCTCCCACTTCACTTTGCCCGCACGGATTTCATCCTGCGCAATGCGGCACGGTTTACGCGAGTTGGTTGTCACGACCGGTGGCGCTCCGGATTGCAGTTGGCGGGCACGACGAGCGGCGACCAGAATGTAACGATAGTTGCTATCGAAACCTTCGATCAATTTCATAAATCTCTCCCCCGTTTACTGGGACATCTTTTTGATTGCCGAAAGTTGGATGCGCCTGGCATTGCGCCCGCGCCGCCATGATTTAACCTTACCATTGTCCCACGAAATTCGAAGTTATGCTGGTTTGGCAAGTCATGGCATGGTTACCGAAGGCTAGCTCGCTCCCGATTGCACCGGTAACTCGAAAGAGGCCAGAATCGGTTTGAGCCGGACGCCCACATTTGCCAGCCGGCAGCGATCAGCAATTTTCATCGTTTCGGCACATTCGCCATTCAATTGCCGGCCCTCGCGAAGCCAGCGCTCCGAGCAGACAATTGCACGCAGCATCTTAATCGACTCTGGCAAACGGTCGTTGATGAGTATGTAGTTGTAGCGGCCGTAGTTTTGAATCTCGCGCGTGGCGGCCGCCAATCGACGCTCAATCACATCTTCCCTGTCCTCACCGCGTTTGCGCAACCGTTCTTCAAGAGTCTTGCGATCAGGAGGCAGAATAAAAATACTTTTGGCGTCCGGGATTTTTTGCTGCACTTGCGCCGCGCCCTGGACATCGATGTCAAGCAAGAGGTCGTGGCCTTTTCGCTGCGCTCCCCGCAGAAAGCGCACGGAAGTTCCGTAATAGTTGCCATCGAACTCGGCATGTTCCAGGAATTCGCCGTCGCCTACCATTTTCTCGAACTCAGAACGCGAAACAAAAAAGTACTGTTTGCCGTTCTGTTCGCTACCGCGGGGGGAACGAGTGGTATACGAGATGGAGAAGTCCAGATCGCGAACCGATTTCAGCAGTTCATTTACAAGGGTCGACTTTCCCGAACCGGACGGGGCCGAGATAATGTAAACAAAAGGAGAATGCGTGAAGGAACTCATTCCAGGTTTTGCACCTGCTCACGTGATTTCTCGATCTCCGCTTTCATCACTAGTCCAGCTTCGGTGATTTTAAGCGCCTCGCCGGCGAGGCCGGAAGTTTTCGACAAAAGAGTGTTGGCTTCGCGATTCATTTCCTGAAGGAGGAAATCGAGTTTCTTGCCGACCTCGCCAGTTTGAGCGAGCATCTCAAGAAAATGCTGGATGTGGTTTTCCAGGCGGACGATCTCCTCCTGAATGTCGCTGCGGTCGACAAGCAGCGCGGCTTCCTGCATCATGCGTTCGCGGTCCGCGTTGGCACCCAGCAACTCCTGAAGGCGCGCCTGCAAACGTTCCGTGTAGCTTTGCAACATCGTCCGGCGGTGGACTTGGGCAGTTTTGACCGCTTCGCGCAAATGAGCCATCCGCTGGCGAAGCTCATTTTCAATCGTGAGGCCTTCCTGCTCGCGCATCTGATTCAGGCGAGTGAGAACTTCGTCAACTTGTGCCATCACAGCGGATTCGAGGTTGGCCGGATCAGGCTCCCCAGCGGCATCGAGGGCGCCGGGAATGCGTAGGATCACGTTCAAATCAGGAGCAGCGCCGACGCCGAATTCCTCAGCAGCAGCCTTGAACGCTGCGAGATATGCGCCTACAACTGGACGGTTCAGCGCCAATGTTTGGCTGCCGCCGCGCTCGATGCTTAGAGTGATCTCAACGTGCCCCCGAGAAAGTTTCTCCTTCAGCAGGCGGCGAAGCTGCATTTCGAGCGAATCGGAACCCGAAGGCAAACGAAAGTGCAGATCTAGAAAACGATGATTTACGGATTTGAGCGAGAGGGAAAAGGTGAGATGACCATTACTGGAAGCGAACGCGGAAGACTGGCTGCTGCCCCGAGGTTGAGATTGGGCAGCGAGTTCGCCTTTGATTTGCGCAAAACCTGTCATGGAGCGGAGTGACATAGACCTTGTTGCCTTTAACTTGGGTGTGCCGTTTCCATCTTGTGCTCGAAATCGGCAAACTGCAATTCATACAAGCGCCTGTACGTACCCAGACGCTTCATTAAATCGTTGTGAGTGCCAATGTCCGCAATAGCGCCATCCTCGAGCACTACGATGCGGTCGGCGCGGCGCACGGTCGAGAGCCGATGGGCAATCACAAATACTGTGCGGCCGTTCATCAGATTGTGCAGCGCCGACTGCACCAGCGCCTCCGACTCACTGTCAAGCGCCGACGTGGCCTCGTCGAGAATCAGAATGGGCGCGTTCTTCAAAATCGCGCGCGCAATGGCGATGCGCTGGCGCTCGCCCCCGGAAAGCCGTACGCCCCGCTCACCAATCACTTCGTCGTAGCCCGCAGGCAATAACTGGATGAAGTCGTGCGCCAGCGCGGCCCGGGCCGCCGTTTCCACCTCTTTGAGTGGAACATTGGGCTGGCCGTAGGCGATGTTGTTGCGAACCGTGTCGTTGAACAGAACAGTTTCCTGCGTAACGATGCCGATTTGTGCTCGTAATGATGCGAGGGTGACTTCGCGAAGGTCATAGCCGTCGATGAGCAGGCGCCCATGGGTAACGTCGAAGAAGCGTGGAATCAAATGAACCAGTGTGCTCTTACCCGAGCCGCTCGATCCCACAATCGCGATGACTTCTCCACGCCGCACGTCCAGGCTGATATCGTGCAGAACGTCGCGAGCATCTTCTTCCTCACCCGCGTAGGCGAAACTTACGTGATCAAACTCAACGGTGGTTGAGAACGCTGGCAAGCGGCGGGCATGCGGTTTTTCCCACACGTCATCCCGGATATCCATGAACCTGAAAATCTCGCTGGATGCGCCCAGAGCTTGCTGGAAGTTGTTGTTGAAAAGCGCGAATTTACGCACCGGATTGTATAAGCTGAACACAGCGGTGATGAAGGCCACGAAAATGCCCGGAGTCATCTGGCCATGTACAATGCGGTCTCGCCCCAGCAGCAAAAGCATGGCAATCCCAATCACGCCGACGATATCCATCAAGGGAGAGCTAATGGCGTAGGCTGCCACCGAGCGCAGGTTGGCGCGAAACAAGCGGCGGGCGGCTCTGCGAAAGCGATTAATTTCCCATTTCTCGGTATTGAACGCCTTCACGATGCGATTGCCGATGATCGTTTCGTGCAGAATGTTTTGGATTTCGGCCAGCTTATCCTGTCCCTGGCGGGTCGTGATGCGCACGCGGGAGCCGATCTTTCGGGAAGAGTAGAGAATTATCGGAAGGAACAGAAGCAGTACCCAAGCAAGCTTCCCACCCAGAACAATAACTACGCCTGCGACTGCGACAAAAGTAAAAACCTGTTGCAAGAATTCCGATAGCACACTGGACATCGCATATTGAACACGTTCGACGTCATTGATAATGGCGGAGAGGATCGTCGCCGTCGCGTGTTTGGAAAAAAACGCCGATGAGCGCCGCATGATGGCGTTGTAAAGATCGTCGCGCAGGTCGGTAATCATGCCGAATCCGGCGTGGTTAATCAGATAAGTGCCAGTGTAATCACAGATTCCCTTCAATACGGTTGAGGCTACAAGCGCGAATGCAACCGCTGTCCATGCATTGGTGAAGCGCGAAGGCACGAATGATTGCAGCAAGACAACGTGATGCGTATAGGGGATGGTAAATAGCTGGATGTCTTTGGATCCGGTGGCAGGATTCAGAACCCGGTCAAACACCGGTCTGACAAGCAAGTACTTGAATGCGTCGAGAGCGCCCACAGCCGCCATGAGCGCGACCGAAGCGAAAATCTGCCACCAATAAGGAAGAGCGTAGCGAATCAGGCGCGTCAGTTGGCGCATACCGCTCCGAGCGGGCCGCAGTGGCTTACGGACGGTGGTGGAGAAATGGGCTGCAAGGCCTTATTCTACTGCCGTTGCCTAGAGCTTGTCGTTAGTTGTTGGCCGTCGGTCGTTAGCTTCCTTGGTGAGTAGTCGAAACAGGTAGTATTGCCTCTCCAGCCCGAAACCCGTCCCCCTCCGTTGCACTCGAAACATTCCCAACGCCGACGAGCAACGACCAACCACCCTTACTTCGGCATATCGCGATGCACAACTTTCACGCGGTATCCGGCCCGTTGCAGGCGCTTGCCGACTTCCTCGGCAATCATCACTGAGCGGTGCTGGCCGCCCGTGCAGCCGAATGCGATGGTGAGGTAGCTCTTGCCTTCGCGAATGTAATGCGGCAGCAAGTACACCAGCAGTTCGGAGATGCGATTCACGAACTCCCGTGTCTGGGGAAACGAGCGGATGTACTTGGCCACGCTTGGGTGCCGGCCTGTGAGCCCGCGGAATTCGGGGACGAAGTGAGGATTAGGCAGAAACCGGACGTCGAAAACAAGATCCGCTTCCTCCGGCAGGCCATGACGAAATCCGAAACTTACGCTGGAAACCAGAATGTTCTTTTCTGTTGGCTGTTCGCGGAAGCGCTCCGTGACGTGAGCCCGTAATTCGTGCACGTTGAACTTTGAAGTATCGATCACGATATCGGCCAGTGCGCGAAAGCTTGCCAGTCGGTGGCGCTCAGCCTTAAGCGAGGCGTTTACCGGAGCGTCGGTGCCGAGAGGGTGCGGCCGGCGGGTTTCACTGAAGCGACGCAGGAGCACGGCGTCCGACGCTTCAAGAAACGCTACCCTGGTCGGTATCATGCGCCGCACAGCTTTCAATATGGTGGGGAACTGGCGCAGCTTGGAGCCTTCGCGAACGTCAACCACGAGCGCCGTTCTGCGCATTTCGGCCGACTGCAATGCCAGTTCTGCGAAGCGCGGGATCAGTTCAATGGGAAGATTATCGACGCAGTAATAACCGAGATCCTCGAATGCTTTGAGCACCGAGGCTTTGCCGGAGCCGCTCATTCCGGTGATGATCACGAGTTCGGGCGCGCGCTGAGAATCGCGCGTCACCCGCCTGCGCAACTGATGCGGGCGGGTCGACGCCCTATCTGTTCTCCGCGATTCTGCTGATTTGACGCCCACCATTCACTGGATAGTAGCACGAGGTTTTCGCGCCCTTATTCTCATTTGTCTAGGCGGTATCGATACAGGTAAGCTAGGTCGCCATGAAGAAGTTTCACGAACTCACCGAACGCGAAGTGTTGGCTTTGGCGATTTCTCTCGAAGAAGAAGACGAGCGCGTGTACTCGGATTTTGCAGAGGGGTTGCGACAGGATTATCCGGCTTCGGCGGCCATGTTCGAGGGCATGCGCGAAGAGGAATCTGGCCACCGCCGAAAACTGATCGAACTATACCGCGAGAAATTCGGCGAACATATTCCGCTGATCCGGCGGCAGGACGTGCGCGGATTCGTGCAACGCCCGGCATTGTGGCTGAAGCGTCCGCTGCGCATCGAAGCTGTGCGTAAAGAAGCCAGCACCATGGAAGTGGAGACGCGGCGGTTTTACGAGCGAGCGCGGGAGCGGACGCAGGACGCCGGTATCCGGCAACTGCTGGATGATCTGATCAATGAAGAGCGCGTTCACGAGGAACGTGCCCTGGAGCTCGACAAGGAGAAATTGCCGGCACCGGTGAAAGCCGACGAAGAACAGGCTCAGCGGCGATTGTTCGTGCTGCAGATTGTACAGCCTGGACTAGCCGGGTTAATGGATGGTTCGGTTTCGACGCTCGCACCAGTTTTCGCAGCCGCTCTGGCCACGCAGCAGCCGCACGATGCTTTTATCGTTGGCATGGCGGCCTCCGCGGGCGCAGGCATTAGTATGGGATTTGCCGAAGCTCTCTCCGACGATGGCAGCCTGACCGGCCGGGGGCATCCCTGGGTGCGAGGCCTGATCTGCGGGATCATGACGGCGCTGGGTGGCGTCGGTCATACCCTCCCTTTTTTGCTCGACAACTTCCACGCTGCTTTACTTGCTGCCGTCGCCATTGTTGTCGTCGAGCTTGGAGTAATAACCTGGATTCGGCGCCGCTACATGGACACACCATGGTTCTCGGCCGCCTTGCAGGTCGGGTTAGGCGGAGCGTTGGTCTTCGTTACAGGAGTCGTGATTGGTAAGTATGGGATCTCCTGAAGCAGCAAGCTAGCAGTCACGTGTGGCCGGGCGCGCTTCACGCTGAGCGCTTGCTTACGGTTGCGTCTCCAGCGGATGCTTCGACTTCTCATAGAATTCGTTTTGTAACTTTAAGCTCACGTCATCTGCCTTCACCGCACGAATCACGTTTGCGATTGCGTCAACCCACCAATCCATCTGGAATTTGCCCAGTTCCTCGGTTGCGGCAGCGCCCTCGCCAGAATAGTGATTCGGCCAACGCGCGTACCACCATATACCGGTGTAGACCCCGTCGGGAAGATTTAGTCGATGCTGATCGGCTCCCGACTCGCTAGTCGCCCGCTCCATGTGAACCGTATCAGGACGCGCGATCAACATCTTCGACGTCTCATCTTCACCGGCATGCCAATTAGTGATGGAGCTCTTCTTCGGCGGTCCGCCCGTAGTTGGGCTACGTTGGTCGAAAATGTAGACCACGTAATCGTGCGGTTTTTCCAACTGAGTTTGCGCGAAGTATGGAAGCAGGGATTCGTTACCCCCGTGCCCGTTGACGATGATGATCTTCTTGCACCCGTTGCGCGCCATTTCATCAGTAGTTTCCTGAAGCAGCGCGAGTTGCAGGTCGTGACTATAAGCGATCGTGCCGGGTTCGTGACGGGCCTCGGCGATCTGACCGAAATAGTATTCCGGAAAAACAATGGCGTACTCGTGTTCAGTAGCGTGAAGCGCCGCGTAGCGCACATTCAGCAGATCGGTGCCAAGGGGCAGATGGGGGCCATGTTTTTCCAGAATACCGAAGGGAAGCAGGCAAGTTCCCTGCGAGCGATGGATGCCCTCTCGGAAGTCGGCGGCGGTAAGTTCTTCCCAGTGAACAGACGGCTTGGACGGCGCTCCGGCCTGGCCTGCTGTCAGTCGGCAAAACCCTGCCACTAAACATACCGTGAAAATAGTGCCTGATCGAGATATCTTCGACATCAAAGCCTCCTTCCCATCGCGGCCTGCCTAAGTCCCTTCACGATTCTCGCGGTTCCTCATATCACAAATCAACTGGCGGCTTCGTGGATGGCTTTTAGCTCTTAGCATGCGAGCCCTTTACTGCAAACACTGTAGGGAGAAACTACAGCCTCGGCTGTATATGTTCGTGATCGAAGGCTCCATTATTCTGAGCAAGCTATCCGCAACCTTGGGTGTCAAGTCATTCTTGCTCCACGGTTCGGATGGAGAAAGCTTCGAGCGCGCTGGGGGATACTTTGGCTCTACGTGTACTCGTGGTTGACGACAATGAACCGGTGCGCAACGCCCTGTGCAGCTTGCTCAAGGAAGCGGGTATCAGAGTCGTATGCGAGGCAGCCAATGGCAGCGAAGCTGTCCGGTTTGCCCGGGAACACAAGCCTGATCTGGTTCTGATCGACATCGCAATGCCCATCATGAATGGATTCGAAGCGATCCGAATGATCAAGAGCGAACGGCCCGTAACCCAGGTGCTGGTCGTTAGCCAGTTCGACTCCCCGGCTTTTCTGAGGCAGGCGACCTCGGTCGGTGCGAGCGGATACGTGCGAAAACAGGATGCCACCCTCGAACTGGTCGCCGTGGTGCGGCGCATTCAGCAGCACATTCAGGAAAGATCGCGAGTACGGTCTAAACACACCGCGTAATTTTTTAATTCTGCAGCTGGAGCGTAGAGACGGCTTCCGTCAGTAGTTGCGCTGCATTGGCGCCCTTTGCCGTGACAACAAATAAATTTCCGCGCTCACGAAAAGCCAGTCCTGCAGCGTCAGATGATGAAACGAAAGTTCCGCGACGACCAGCCACTATTTTTTCTGTTGGCATACCTGTGATCTCGTCCGCGGAGAGAAGTTTTTCCTCAGCGGATTTCTCATCGACAGGCAGAGACTGGGAGTGACTCTCAATCGTGACAAGCTGGCCTTGTGGTCCTTTCATGGCTACCACGGTACTCTTGGGCCAGACAGCATCGAGTTGTGTGAAGCGAAACGACTTTGGTTTTTGCACACTCAGGCCAAGCCAGCCATTGCGGTATACGTCACCGGAAATCGAGAATGGCTTTGCGTCCGGAGGAACCGTGACCTGTCTGCCGTGAATGGTGTAGTCGAGAATGCGAATGTCAACGCTGCCGTAGAGTTTGGCCAATTCCCCTACCTTTGCCACCGTGCCCTCTTGCAAGCTGCTGGTGAAGAAGCTGAAGCGCGCGGCGTCGGCCGGACCCGGCGAATAAAGCGCGCCGTCGAGCGGAATCCAATTCTCTCCGGCCAGCACTTCGACCCATGCGTGCCCTCCCCAAATCCCTCCGGCATAGACAAACCCCATGCGGATTCGTGAGGGAATACCTTCCGCACGCGCCAGCGAGGCCAGCAGCACAGCGTACCCGAAGCAGGTGCCACGGCGATTCTTCGCAACCTCGGAGGCGGGCGCAATGGCGATCCCAAGATCGAACTTCATGTTCTCATTGGTCCACTTTTGTAGTTTGCGGGCAGCCCGGAATGCATCCGTATCGTTCCCGACAACCTCTACCGCGATTGCTCGCACTGCGGCATCGTCTGATTGCAGCAACGCATTCGGCTGCAAGTACGGCAAAAAATCGGGGCTCGGTTTTGCCAATGGGCGTACCCCGTCTTCTTTGGGCAGCGCACGGCGAATCTGCAGAACAACATGATCGGGAGTTTGTTCCAGCACTTTTTGGTTGTCGGCGGTGAAATCCGGCCAGCCTAATTCCGGCTTCTTGTGCGCGATACGGATAGTCAGTTGCTCGATGAGGCGCTCTTCAGGCAAACGAATGTTAGAAGTCACAAGCGTGTTCTCGAAAGTTTCCTGGGGAAGAGTTGCCCCTCTGATTTCTATAGGGCGCGCTCTTTCCGCCGAGGACCGAACGGTTTCAATGTCGCCGAATGGGCTCGGAGTGACCTGGCGCAAAAGCCATCCGTCGCGATCGAGCCAGACGTTTGTTGTTCCAGGCATAGCACTGAGTGTTTGTTCGAGTTTCAATGCCTGTTCTTGCTCGCCCGCGATCGTAACTTGCTCGATGGCACGCAGGGTATCTGTGATCATGACCACTGATGCAAGTTCGGGGTAGAACATTTGATATGAGATGGTATCTCCTACTGTTTTCAGATGAGAGACAGTCAGTCGCCTTGCGGCTGCCGGACCGAGGAGGTCGCCCGTGAAAGGAAGCGTGCGATCGTAAGTCCTGCCACCGGTGCTGGTGTGGATCAGCAAAGATTCTCCTGAAGCGGTCGCATCTATTCTTGTCGACTGGGCAGAACTCGACATCTCGCCGCTGACGGCGAGCAGATGACCATCTTCGCTCTCCACATAGCGCGAACTGGACCTGATTTCTACCTTGCTGCCCATGCGGTTAAAGACCAGATCGTTTTCGATCGACGTAATAATCTGGTTGTTTTGAGTGGTAGTTTCTTCGTGGTAGGAGCCGGCCTGGGTGTCGACAAGTCGGACCTCGGCCCAGATTTCTTTTTTGGGCGATGTTTGCGATGCGGCTGACGCCGTAACCAGGATGGTGAAGAGCCATCCTGTTATCAGAATGGCCGACGTAATGTCCTGAACACTACGGAAAGAACGACAGCCGTGTGAACATTCGGAAATCAACCAACGCATTTTCTTCTCCTGACTGAATCGAATTGCTGATATTTCTAGCCTTCACAACAGGTAGTCTCGGTGCGGAGAGGGGATTACATTGTCTATCGAAAATAAAGTTTGTAATCTCTGGCGGGCTGTCGAGACTACCACCTGGAGATGGCAGATTCTGCAAACCATGGGTTGGAGCCCGGTTGTTTCCCGGCCGCGGAAGCGAAATCAATGACCCAGGCGAAGGTGGCAGAGCACTGTGGAGATCGGCGACTTGGCGAGCCCTATGACCAGGTCTGGGCGGAGTTCGGTCAGAGTCTCGAACGTCTGGTTTCCTCGTATGAACCGGTTGTGCATGCGCGCGAAGATCTGCTGCAAGAGATTCAGCTCGCGCTGTGGAAGGCGCTTTCGGGGTTTCGCCATGAATGTTCGATCCGAACCTTTGTTTATCGCATTGCGCACAACCGTGCACTCACTCATGTGTGGCAACGGGGGAAATTGGCCCAGGCTTCGGAAAAACTACCCGAAATCAGTGATCCCCGGCCCAGCCCGGAATCGTCGGCCATCCGAAATTCGCAGCAGTTGTCACTGATGGAGGCGATTCGCAGACTGCCAATCGTGTACCGGCAGGTCATCACCATGGTGCTGGATGAAGTGCCGCAACCGGAAATCGCCGCCGTTCTGGGCATCACAGAAAACAATGTGGCCGTGCGATTGAATCGCGCGCGCAAGCTGCTGCGCGAAGAATTGGGAGGCAAGCCGTGAATACTGAACCGGAACTCGATTGGTGGCGAGCCGAGTGGAAAAAGGCTGTGGGCATGGAGACGGTGAACGCCTACAATTTCCGCAACGAGTACCAGCGGCAACAACGATGGCTGCGGGCGCGTCACGCGTTCGGTCTGAGTTTTGCGGTGTTTTTGATCTGCTATGCGGGATACGTTCTGCGACGCGAGTTTCGTGCAGAAATACTGGCATGGGCGATTGTCGTTTGGATTACGACGCTGGGCGTGACTGCTTTTTCTATGTGGAATTGGCGTGGGATGTGGAGTATATCTGCCCGCTCGGTGCGGGAGTATGCTGATGCATTCGAACGCCGCAACCTCGCGATGCTGCGGGCCGTACGTTTCGGTTACTGGTTTCTGGGATTACAGCTCGGAATCGCGGTTCCGTGGCTGTCGATTGACTTTTTTCGCCATCAGACCTCGGTGCGCCAGTACGCGATGGACATGGGATTTCTTTGCATGCTCAGCTTGGCATTCGTCGCATGGTTCAAACGCTCGCGCCGCAAAGCTATGCGAGAACTGAACCACGCAGAAGAGTTCCGGCGAGGATGGCAAGCCGATTAGCTGACGGTTGCGAGCTGACCGCTTCCTTTAGGGTGCTTCGATCAGTTCCATCTTGCCATCGCGGGTGCGATGCAAAATCATCAGTTTGCCTTTGGGATCACGGAAGACGAAAACATCGCGGTCTCGAAAATGAGCTTCCTTGATGGCTTCCTCGAGCGTCATCGGGCGCAGGGCGACTGCTTCGCTGGAACGCACCAGGTGGACCTCGGTCGTCTTGGCCACCGCGGGATAGCGATGCACAGCGACAGGTACGGCGGTTTTTTCGGTAAGTCCGACGGCGGCTAGTACCGACTCTGCCCCGGCTGTATCATGGCCGTTCCACTTTTTCACTTCTTCCGTTCTTCGGGCCAGTCGCTTCTTGGTTTCCCACTTCGTCTTGTACTTCAGCGCCTGTTTTTCCAGATGTTCGAGGGCTTCGCTGACGGCGATGGTCATGTCTTTGGCCTGGGCGAGTCCGACGAGAGGGCCGTTGCGCGGACTGATGGTGATTTCGGCTTTGTGGCGGTGCTTTTCGACTGCGAGAATGACCTTAGTTTCGAATTTGTCACCGAGAATTTTACGGATTTTGTTGAGTCCGGTTTCGACTTCCTTGCGGATGGCGGGAGTAACTTCGTAGTGACGTCCGGTGTATTCTACGTTCATGCAGCGGCGATCTCCTTGGTGTGAGTGGAACCGCAGATGAGGATGCGAGCCAAGCGCGCGTTTATGGCGTCGCAACAAGGCGCGACGCTTCCGGTTCGCTCAAATCCTTCGCTGCGCAAAAAAATGCTCGCTCGGGATGACAAGCTTTTTTCTCCATTGAGTTAGTCCTTCACTCTCCGTTGATGCGTGCTGGGGATGCGCATGTCTTCGCGATATTTTGCTACAGTCCGGCGTGTGACCTGAATTCCTTGAGATTGCAGAATGCGGGTGAGTTGCTCATCTGTTAGTGGACGCGCGGCATCTTCTTCCTCGATCAGTTTCTTTACCCGGCGTTTCAGAATCAGCAGCGAAGTGTTGCCGCCTTCCGGTCCCTGCACGCTTTCGCTGAAGAAGTATCGCAGTTCGAAGACTCCCTGCGGCGTATGCACGTACTTGTTCGCGACCGCACGGCTCACGGTTGAGGGATGCACACCGATTTCCTCGGCGACCTCTTTGATCATCATCGGCTTCAGGTAGTCGATGCCTTTTTCTAAGAATTCGTATTGCCGGGCGACGATCGAATAACAGACTTTGGTGATCGTCTGCTTGCGCTGCTCGATGTTCTTGATGAGCTGGATGGCGCTTTTGTAGCGTTCTTTGACGTAATCGCGTGTGTTTTTGTCGTTGCTGTCCCGGGCCAGCAGGCGCTTGTAAGCCGGATTGAGACGAAGCTGCGGCAAGTCGTCATCGTTCATGAGGACGAGCCATTCGTCTCCATGCTTAACAAAGGCCACGTCCGGTTCGATCAGGCGCGCCTGGATCTTGTTGTACTGCAGGCCGGGGCGGGGGTCGAGCGTGCGAATGTAATCGATGGCATGCTGTACGGCCTCCACCGGGCGCCCGATCGCCTTCGCGATCTCTTTGAGCTGTTTGCCTTGCAGAGCTTTTAGGTGCTGGTCGACAACCGCAAGGGCGTCATTGAGCACCTGCGCTGTGCCATTGACGGGTTTGTCGCCATTCCTGTGATGCTCGAGCTGATGGTGATGGTAACGAAGTTGGCGCAGCAGGCATTCGCGGAGGTCGCGGCAGGCGACTCCGGGAGGATCGAGTTGCCGAACTACTTCGAGGGCCTCGGCGAGATCGGCTGCGGTGAAGCTTGGCTTATACAGTGGGTGTTGTGCCGGACCAGCGGCCGCAGCGGAATTTCCGTTGCGCGAGGCAGATGAGGCAGATGAGGATGAGGCAGATGAGTAAGATAAGGCCTCCGGAGGCGTGATCACCGGCTGACTCGCACTAACGCCAGACTCAGTCGACAGCGGCAGCGCCTCCTCCGCTGTGCCATTGCCTGGCATTCGCGAAGTGACGACCTCGCCCGGAATGGCATCTGATAGATCCCTCGAGCTTTCTGCAGAAGCCGATTCCGTGGCGGAAGATCTATCTCCTCCCAACCCCAAAGCGGCGGCTTCGCTGACGATGTGTTTCGCGGCGACTGCATCCTCCTCAGGCGCGGATGGCGGCGCGATGCCGAGAATTTCTTCGTCCGTTGCGATCAGATATCCGTCTTCGTTGAGATTACCGATGATCTCTTCGGTGGCAGCACGAACTTCCGGCCGCAGGCTGAGTGCGCCAAGCTGCCATATCAGGTGATCGGTAAGCGTAGTCGGTTTCGAGAGGAAATTCTCGAATGAGGGCCGCTCAATTTCCTCCATTTCACCCCGAGTGCGAAATCCGGGGTCGAGGTAATCCTGAAAGAACGACCCGAAGTCGATTTCCTCGAATGGATCTTTCTTTTCAACCGCAGTGATGGGGTTTTCTTCGGGCGTAGCCTGGGCGGCGCGCTCGCGATCTTCTTCTTTCTTGCCGATTTCGTCGAGCAGCGGTACGGAGTCGTCAAGCTCTTCGAGAACGGGGTTCTCGACCATCTCGGCGTTGATCATGTCCTTGAGCTCGAGTTTGTTGAGCGCGAGGACGGAAACCATCTGCACGAGACCCGGCGTGAGAATCTGACGCTGGGAGAGCTTGACGCTTAATTTGTGCTGCAATAAAACCATGTGTTTGGCTGAAGGCAGTCGGTTGTCGTTGGTCTCGGTCGTTAGTCGTTCGCGCTACGGCCTCGGCATTTGGTCGCCAACGACCAACGACTGACGGCCAACGACGCATTCCCTCACACCAGCGAAAAACTCTCTCCCAGATAAACCTTTCTCACTTCCGGATCACTCGCCAACTGATTTGGCTGGCCGTGGCGGAAGATTCTGCCGTCGTCAATGATGTAGGCGCGATCTGTTACGGTTAACGTCTCACGCACGTTGTGATCCGTGATTAGCACTCCGATGCCGCTTGCCCGCAAACCGCTGATGATCTTCTGCAAGTCGAGAACGGCGATCGGATCAATCCCGGAAAACGGCTCGTCCAGCAAAATGAATGTTGGGTTGATGCACAGGCAGCGCGCGATTTCTACGCGCCGGCGCTCACCACCCGAGAGAGCATAACCGCGGTTTGTGCGGATGTGCTCCAGTCCAAGTTCGTCAATGAATTTCTCCATCTTCTCGCGGCGCTCATGCCACGACAGTGGCTGCGCCTCGAGCACAGCAAGAATGTTTTCTTCCACAGTCAGTTTGCGAAAGACCGAAGCTTCTTGCGGGAGATAACTGATGCCATACTGGCGCGCCCGCAGATACATGGGAACGTCAGTGATGTCCAGGCCGTCGTACAAAATGCGGCCCATGTCAGGGGGGATCAGACCAACAATGGTGTAAAACGTCGTTGTCTTGCCGGCGCCGTTAGGGCCTAATAAACCAACAACTTCGCCTTGCTCGAGCCGGAGGCTGACTCCGTTTACCACCCGCCGGCCACGATACGATTTGCCAATTTCGTCGGTGGCCAGCGTACGCATTTAATGTGCCATTCTGGTCTGAGTTACCACAGGGGTACTTGCCTCGCCTTCTACCAGCACCCTATCATTCGATCTGAAGAAAGTCAACGAATCGCCCGTAATCTTGCCATGTTCGGCATCAAAAATGCTAGGAGGGCCACCCGTTAGAACGAATTTGTCGTCCGATGCTGTATAGACCAGCTTCTGACCCCTGGCCTGACGATCGGGTTGAACAATAACTACATCGTCTTCCGCGATCATTCGGTCAAGCCGTCCGGGAGTGGCAAGTTGTTGAGGGCTGGGATCTTCGGTACGGGGAAGCAGGTATACATTCATCTCTTTTGCTGTTGCGCTGAAGTTTTCTCCTCGAGCTGTGACCCCCCCTTCATAGTGCGCTTTCCGTTCTGAATCGGCATAGGTCAAAGACGTAGAAGTGATGGTGAATGGCGCTTCGGCTGGATTTTCCGCAGCTCGTGCACCGGATTTCCGTACCGAGGTTAAAGAGGTTAAAGAGGAGGTTCCGGCAAGAGGTGGGCCCGCTGCAGATCCATCGGTCGACGGCTTTTTTCCCTGAACAAACACGGTCGAAACCGGTTGCGCGGCCGTCCCCTTAGCGGTAAGAAAACGGCGGTCACGATCGAACTGAATTGAGGGAGCCTCGACGATGTTCGCGTCCTGCCACAAACGGGCGTTGCCGGTGTAGGTTGCTATAGCCGGAAAGTTGCGGGCCGCCATAGCGGCAGCAGTTACGTGAATAGGAGAAGAGGAGGCGAGCAGTGCGCCGCCTGGTTGTTCCTTGGCCTCGCTGTAAGTACTCTTGACATCTCCATCCGCAAAGGCATCTCCGCTGTTGCGATTGATGCGAATCGTGGAAGCCGTGGTTTCCATGCTGCCATCCGAAACTCTAGGATGGCCTGTTAGAACGAGAACTCGATCCGAGGGAGTGTAAACACCTTTATCTGCCCAGGCTTGCGTGCGTTTTTCGGGAGGTTGATTGTCTGTATAGGCGACGTTTCCCTGCTGAACAATAGAGGAGATTCCGCCAGCCGGGGAAAATGTAACATCCAGCGTCGCACCGGTGCTCACCCGGTCGGGAAGGCCAGGGTTGATATTCACAATCCTCGCGTCGGGAGCTCCATGCACAGACGTCAGCTGGCTGGAACCGTCGGGAGCTGGAACGAAATTTGCCTCGAATCGGCCGGCGGTGACGATAGTGTGCTGCGCAGCAATCTCCGGTTTTCCAGCTTGTGCTGGGGAAATCGTGATCTGCGCCGCATCTGAAGTTTCAGCATAGTCGAGGCGACGCCCATCGGCCAGGAAGAAGTCGATTACTGGCGCGGTGATCTCGAGATCCTGCGACTGGGCCTCGTCGCGGGAAGCATTATCTGGGCGAGAGGTGGGTAATGCTTTGTCTACCCCCTGCTGCGCCAGCCTCACGTTATCCATCGCGTGAATTCTCTGGAGATCATTCTGTCCCCGAAAATCGAGCAAAGCGCGACCCGCATCAGCCTGCATGGGTTGCAATCCGCTGCGCTCGACGTGGACTCGTCCAGACAGCGTGGCAGTGCGAATCAGGTTCTGTGTACCCGTAAGCAGTATTTCGCCTCGATCAGCACGGGCACGAATGTGGTCAGATTCGGCTGCGCTGGTTTCGGCCGTAACACCTCCCTCGGCGAGTACCCGTTCAACATTGTTGTCGGCCCCGAGGAAAAATGTCGCCTGTTCCGCTTGCACGCTTCCCGCAGGGCGCTGGAGGAACGGATGGGCAAGCACCACAACTCGAGGATCACGATTAATTGTCCCGCTCGCTGCCGTAAGAGTGGAAGCTTCCGGCCCTGCCAGGTTCACGTGAACCTGAGAGATCAACCTGAGACTATTTTCTTTGGCGATATACTGTGCGCCGACCGCCCAGCCGCTGGCTTGCGGTGTACGAAAATCCACACGCGAGTTCGTTGAGGCATCGCCGGTGTTTTGGTTGAAGACGAGATCACGAGTCTTCAGGTGAATGGGGTTCTTGAGTTCCTTGGGTGCGCCCTGGTCGGGAGCATTAAGTCCCCCGGGATTGGCCTGCAGATCGATCTGAACCTCACCCCGGCCAGAAATGTCGCCCGATCTCTTGTCGAAATAGAAGTCGTCACCGTAAATCTGGTCGAATCGTGAAGAGTCGCGCCCATAAAGAATGACGCTGACGTCATGCAGCTCGGCACTGCCATCCAGTTTGAACTGTTTAACGCTGGCCGCGTGCACGCGAAACAACGTCCGTCTGCCGTCGGATTTAGAGAATTCGAATCCCGAGGCGGTCTGCTTGATCTCGATTCCCAGCTTGTTAGGGACTTCCTTGAGCACCCTGCGTTCGCGTTGGCGTGCATAGAAATACATGCCGGCGATCGTCGCCACAAACAGCACAGCGATGACCGCCAACCAGCGACGGAGATGGTAGACCGGCAGGGGCATCAAGCCTATTGTTTCAATTGTAAACAGGCTTATGCAAACAGGCCGGGCTGTCGTTGCGGAATAGGGCAACCCGAGCACGATTCTTTATGAGCAATGCTCAGGCTTCGGACCGCAGTCTCTCCCAGACTGTCAGTACTTGCTCCCGCGTGTGCTCAAGCGTGCCAGAGTTGTCGATAACGAAGTCAGCCGCCTTGATCTTTTCCGCATCAGGTAGTTGCGCGGCCATGCGCCGGGCGACTTCTTTTCGGGCCGTTTCGAAATCGATTTTCTGGCGCGCGGCGAAGCGGGTAACTCGTTGTTCCCCGGCGCAGGTAACCATGATCAAGCGGTCGAAATGTTTTCCTGCTCCCGCCTCGATAATAAGCGCGGCCTCGACCATAGCGATCGCGTGCGGATCATAACGACCAATTTCTTCCATCCACTCTTCCTGAGCGCGAATAACGGCTGGATGAACAATGCGGTTCAGTTCCTCAAACCGCGCGGCGAGCGGCGCGTGCTCCGACTTCATCGGGGAGGTTGGCGAGTCGTGCGAGGCCTCCGACCCAAATGCCACTTCCGCCAGCCGGGTGCGATTCACGGTCATGTTGGGGTTGAGAATCTCTCGGCCGAAGTGCCGCACCACTTCGTTGTAGACGGGGCGGCCGGGAAGCATCAACTCATGAGCAATCCGATCGGCCTGCACGAGGTGTGCGCCGAGGCCGGCAAACATCTCTCCTACGAGTGTTTTTCCACACGCGATACCGCCGGTAAGGCCGATTTTCAGCAAGCTGCCTCCGGCAAAAAGTTCACCGCGGAGATACAGATACGCGGAGAAGATGGTTTCTCTCGTTTCCCGGTTCTGTGGGATTCTGTGATTCTGTGGTAAATGGCTTTCCTCACCTGGCAAGTTCCGGCGAGAGCATACCACGGCGCATTTGCGCGGCCTTGATTGTGTTGTACATCAGCATGGCAATAGTGAGTGGACCCACTCCGCCCGGAACCGGGGTCAACGCTCCTGCAACTTCGGCCACTTCGGGATGAACATCTCCGGCCAGCGTGGATCCTTTGGAACGAAATATCTCCTCGCGTTTTTTGTCTCCAGCGAACAGGCGATGGAATTGGGCAGGATCGGTCACTTTGTTGATACCGACGTCGACTACCGTTGCGCCGGGCTTGATGAAATCGCGCGTCACCATGCCTGCTCGGCCCATGGCAGCCACAAGAATATCGGCGCGGCGGCAAACCGCAGGGAGATCGCGCGTCTTGGAATGACACACCGTGACGGTCGCATTCGCGTTAAGCAGCAGCATCGCGACCGGCTTGCCGACAATGTCGCTGCGCCCAACCATGACCGCCTCCCGGCCGGCGATCGGAATACCGCTGCGCTTCAGGATCTCCATGACGCCTGCCGGTGTGCAGGGCACAAGCCCGGCACGTTGCGTCGATAGGAAACCCACGTTGACGGGATGAAAGCCGTCGACGTCTTTGGCCGGATCGACTGCCATCAGAACCTTTTTGGAATCCACCTGCGCGGGCAGCGGCAACTGCACGAGGATGCCATCGATTTCGTCGCGGCGGTTCAGGTCCTCGATGAGCGCGAGCAGCGCAGCGGTCGTAATAGTCTCATCAGGCGAGTGCCGTTCGCTGTAGATGCCGACCTCTTGACACGCCTTGACCTTTCCTCGCACGTAGACTTCCGAAGCCGGATTGTGACCCACGAGTACAACTGCGAGGCCGGGACGCACTCCGGCGGCAACTAGGCTCTTCACTTCCGCCGCCACTTCCGAACGAATGTCAGCGGCGATTTTTATGCCATCGAGAATTCGGGCGGGCATTGGCGTTTCGGTTCTGGCTCCTAGGCATTGGCAAGGAAATCTTACACTGCCACAAGGGCGAAAGGACCAAAGTGCAGTCTTACTGTGCTGAAGTACAATGCTCGCATGATAGGCAAAGACTTGCTGGAAATTCTGGTTTGCCCGGCATGCAAGCAGGCGCTTGAGTACCGGCAGAATCCTGAAAGCCTGAAGTGTACGCAGTGCCATCGGGTATATGCAGTGAAGGACGATATACCCATCATGCTGGTGGACGAAGCCAAGATCGAGGAATAACCGAGGCAGGGTTGGTTTCCTGAGGCTCAATTCGGCTCCGGGCTTTCTCGAATTGAAACCGCCCTGCGCACTCCGAACCGACACTCTGTGTCATTCTTGGCGCGAAATATTTACTAGGGCTTCCAGACCACCTTGGGTTGGCCCAACCTCGCCGCCCGCAACTTCTGATATTCACAGGTGTTAATGAAACTAGAACGAGCCGCTCCCCGTATATGGAGTTAGGTTACGCCGCGGCAACCAAATTGCATGCAACTTGGGTGGCTGGCGATGAGTCTAACTGGTAAGCGGTTCGAAGGTCGGAATCGGAGGTGATGACGGCCGTGCTAGCGACTGGGGTGGAGCTGGGCAGAGAAGTCGGGGAACGAGCCAGGAAGGAAGAGGATAGGTTTACGGCAACCGAGCTGGCGGCACTACGCAGCGACCTTTTGCAGGGCGGTATGATCGATTCCTACGAGGCAGCTGAGCTTTTGCAGGTGTTCCTTATGGGTCGAGGTTATGGAGTTTCTCCCAAGGCAGCCCTCGATGCGGCGGGCCGCGTGGAAATGGCGGGATGCGCTTTGCCAGTGCTGCAACACGAACTGGAGAACCTCGCGTTGGTTATGTAGGGGTTGGGCTAAGAGTTTGATATTACTGGATTGGTAGTCCTGATATCGGATTGCCAGCCAGTTCCACAAGGCAAGAGCCGGGCCAACCAGCCCGGCTTTGTGGTCTGCGACCGGTTCTGGCAGTTTTCTCCACTTTCAGTTAGAGATTGCGGGCAGATTTAAGAGATTAGGAACGGACTATTCGAGCGGAGTCTTCACCGCTGCCTGGCGCTTTCCGTTTGCATTTTTTTCGAGGAATTTACCGATCTTTACGACGGCCCGCCCCACGGTTCCCCGGCCGATTTCCCGAGCCTGATCTCGAGCGATCACACGCACAGTATAGAAGCGCCCGTCGAAGGACTCCAATACAGCTTCCGCCGTGACCTGCGCACCGATGCCGCTGGCGGCGCGATGTTCGATGTGGATGGAGGTCCCAACCGTGATTTCGTCGCCTTCGCAGTAAGGCTGAAGAGCGTGAAAGGCGGCGGTTTCCATCAGCCGGATCATATCGGGCGTTGAATAAACCGGCGGCAGATCAGGATGATGTGCGGTCAGGGTGTGCTTGAACTCGACGGTTTCCTGTGCTTCGGCACGCGCGCCAATCGGGATAGGCTTGGACATTTCCGGATATTTGCTGGATATTCTCGTTCCCGAGCTTAAGCCCGCAGGGTCAGGTTTACGCCTGTTAAGGATCTAAAGATAAAGGGCCGAAAAGACGTTTCGTCAATCGCCCTGTATCCTTCGGTACAATCAATTTGGCTATGCTGCGCAGGTTGTGCGCGCCGCCTCGATCCCATCCAGCGCATGCCAGAGCATCTTCGCGGTATTCTCCGCCGTCTCTAAGGCTCGGTAGGCCCTCTCGGGATTCTCAGAAATCCGCTTCGCAAGTTGGCTGCGCCAGACATTGGAATGATGAACGTCGGCCGTGGCGTGCAGAACGAAATAGCTGCAAGTCTTGTCGTCGGCGCCGTAAATCTCGCGCAAGCCGCGTTCCTTTTCTTTCGCGACGCGCGGCACCTGAGATTCATAAACATAAAATGCGGCCAGCGCTTCCTCGGGAGTGCCTTCACTGGCAAGCGAGTGAAAATGGCGGATAAGCTCTGCCACTTCTTTTACGGGAAGATGCCAGCGCATGTCGCGCCGGGCGCCCATGCCTTCGGCAAAATCAAGCCACAATTCGGAGTGCGGAACCGATTCCTGCTCCAGTTCGTTGGCAATCCCTTTCTCATCGCACATGTTGGCCAGCACAGCGCGGCGAAGATCGCCCTCGTTCAGGCGCAGGGCGAGTTCAGCCAAATAAGAGGGGAACGCTTCCACATGGTGATAATAATGGCGAGCATAATCGCGCAAGTCGTCACGGGTTAAATCTCCCGCGGCCCATGCCTTATAAAAGGGATGACAGAGCAGGTCGTACTTGGAAATGGTTGACTCCAGTTGGTCGAAGAACTGAGTGGTAGTCATGACGCCTCCCGGGGCTTAAGTGCGACAGATTACTATAAGGGGAAGGATGCGATGCGGCAAGTGATCGCCATCACCTGCCGCATGTTCCGGGTGCCAACCCACGCTGGATAACGCCCCTAAGTTGTTAAAATAAAAGCTTAGGATCGCTGACCTGCAGAGTGTCGAATTTTTTTCCGTGGGGTTATGGCATATCTTGGCAGGCGATTGCTTGCGAGTTTGCAGATAGGCATGTTTGTAACGGTCAATGCAATTTACGGAACAATACGATGTAGTCGTGGTGGGCGCTGGACACGCAGGATGCGAGGCCGCAATGGCTGCGGCACGCATGGGATTGAAGACCGCTCTTTACACGCTCAATGTCGATTTGATCGCGCAAATGTCGTGCAATCCGGCAATCGGGGGAATTGCCAAGGGACATCTCGTTCGCGAAGTCGACGCACTCGGCGGCATCATGGGCGAGATCACGGACGCGGTCGGCATTCAGTTCCGGCTGCTCAATACCTCACGCGGACCGGCCGTCTGGTCGCCCAGGGCACAGTGCGACAAGCAAGCCTATCGGCTGAAGATGCGGGAAGTACTGGAGTCGCAGGCGAACCTGAAAATCAAGCAAGCGGAAGTGGCGGAGCTGATCGTAGAACCGTCGTGGGTCGTCGGCCGTTCGTCGTTAGCCGATCACGGGTGCACAAGCGGGTTCGCAAGCGACCAACGAGCAACGAGTAACGGCGTTCACGTCCGCGGC
Source organism: Candidatus Sulfotelmatobacter sp. (assembly GCA_030039165.1). Classification (GTDB taxonomy): domain Bacteria; phylum Acidobacteriota; class Terriglobia; order Terriglobales; family Acidobacteriaceae; genus Sulfotelmatobacter. Next base: position 72,411 of record JASHQM010000107.1, read on the forward strand.
ATCCTGCTCCGCGACGGCCGCACCGTCGGGGCGCAAGCAGTCATCATCACTACCGGAACCTTTCTCAACGGCCTGATTCACTGCGGCGAGCAACAATATCCTGCGGGAAGGTCGGGAGAACCTAACGCTGTTCTGCTGGGCGACGCGCTCAAGAAACTGGGGCTGCGCGGCTGCCGGCTGAAAACCGGAACGCCCCCGCGCCTCGATGGCAGGACTATCGACTGGTCAAGGTTTCCCATGCAGCCGGGAGACGAAGATCCCACAGCCTTCAGTTTTCGCACCCGGCGCGTCGCTCATCACGACTCTCAAGTTCCCTGTTACATCGCATGGACTACTGCCGAGACTCACCGCATCATTCGCGAGAACGTTCATCGCTCGCCAATGTACAGCGGACAGATCAAGTCCATCGGCCCGCGCTATTGCCCTTCGATCGAAGATAAAATCGTCAAGTTCCCCGACAAAGAGACTCACCAGCTTTATCTGGAGCCGGAGGGCGTGAACACGCACGAAATTTATGTCAACGGCATGAGCACTTCGCTGCCGGTGGAGGTGCAACTTGAAATCTTGAAATCGATTCCCGGGCTGGAAAGCGCCGAAATGCTGCGGCCGGGATATGCGATCGAATACGACTCAATCGACCCCACGGAGCTGGAGCGAACTCTCGAAACCAAAAAGATTGCAGGATTGTTTCTCGCCGGCCAGATCAATGGCACTTCAGGCTATGAAGAAGCCGCTTGCCAGGGATTGATGGCGGGAATAAACGCAGGTTTGCAGGTGAAGCAACAAGAACCGCTGATCCTCGACCGCACCGAAGCGTATACCGCGATTCTGATCGACGACCTGATTTCAAAGGGAACGAACGAGCCGTACCGCATGTTCACCTCACGGGCGGAGTTTCGTCTGCATTTGCGCATCGATAATGCAGATCGCCGGCTGACACCGTACGGCAGACGCGCTGGGTTGATTTCAGACGAAGCGTGGGCGGATTTTCAGGAAAAGCAGGCCCGGCTTCGCGATCTGAAAAAGCTGCTGGAGCGCACCCGGCTCACCTCCGACTTAATCGACGAGCTTAAACGATGCCATTCCGAACACGCGCAAAGCGTGAGCGAGGAGCCTGCTTTGGCCGGAAGCGTGACCGAAGCTGCCCTTGTCTCATCGCTCGGCCAGACGTGCGCCCAATTGCTCAAGCGGCCGGAAATCACGATCGAGCAGGTGGTTCCAATTCTGCGGTCCATTGCGCCTAATTTTTTCAAGAACGATTCCTCTGTGCCCCCTGTGCCCTCTGTGTTTAGACTTTCGTCCGGGATTCGCAATGAGCTCAAGTCGGTCGAGACTGAAATCAAATATGAAGGCTACCTGCTGCAACAGCAGCGCGCCATGGAGCGGCTGAAGAAGGCCGAGCAACGCTGCATCCCCGACTGGTTCGACTACCGCTCGGTCAGCGGCCTCTCGCGCGAGATGCAGGAGAAGCTCACCCATGTGCGGCCGCGAACGCTGGCGCAAGCCTCGCGCATTCCGGGCGTAACTCCGGCTGCCGTGTCGCTGGTCAATGTTTTCATCGAAATTCAAGCCAAACGGCGCGAGCAGGTAGCTGCGCACTGAGCGCTGCCTCGCGGCGATTTTAACTTTCTGTTAACAATCCGAAGTTACACGCGGGTTAATATCTCCCCCATGCGTCAAGATAATTTGCAGATTGACGATCAGCCGGGGACCCAGGCGGGATGCCGCATTCTCCGATTGGACGGCCCCCTGGTTTTGACCACAATGTTTGCCTTTCAGTCCACTGTGCGGTCTGACACATCGCAGACCTTGATCATCGATTTCACCAACGTTCCTTACGCGGATTCAGCGGGCATTGGCGCACTGGTGGGAGCCTATGTGACCCGCCAGCATAATGGGAGAAACCTGGCGCTGGTAGGAGTCAGCGAGCGTGTCCGCCATGCCTTGCAGGTCACACGGGTGGAGGATTTTTTCCGCTTCTTCGATTCGGTCAGCGCGGCGGAAGGCGGATTGGTTGCGTAACTATACCCAACTGGCCTAGAGTTAGCTTTTTGGGGCGTTGCGCTTTCCATGCAAGAACGAAAGCTGCTCATTCAACAACTGCGCGGAGCTGATGCCGGCCAACATGTTCTCCGCCTTGATGGTCCTCTGTTGATGAGCACGATGGACGAGCTCTATGGAATCGTCAGGGCTGATGACTCCCGGTTGCTCATCATCGATTGCACGCGTGTTCCCCTGATAGATTCCGCAGGCATCGGCACCCTGATCGCAGCCTATGTCAACCGCCAGAATAGCGGGCGCAAGCTGGCGCTGGTAGGCGTGAATGATCGCATTCGTAACTCCCTCAAAGTAGCCTGGGTGGAGCAGTTGTTTCGTTTCTTCGATTCGGTGAGCGCGGCGGAACGGTCATTCGAAAATTAGGCGCCCTGTGATTGCGTCGATCACTGGATCGACAGTTCGCAAACTGCCGCCTGTAATCCATGCCACCCAAGCCGGGAGCTCGAGTAAAGCTCATCCCCGAGCAAAGCGTTCTTCTTGATTTCTGCCATAAGAATCCAGTGCTTCATGCGAGCGGCCCGTAGCTCCGCGGTTTGCCGGGACACCTCCCGGCGGAGATCCCTCTGCTCGTGGGTCAGAAGCTTCATTTCCGTTTTCGCTTGATAGCAATCGGCGCGTGCTCTATCGAGGCGGTCTCTTAGTCTCATAGTCAACTTCCCTTCCGCTTGCCTCCACCCAGCCAGTAGCAAACGAGTCCCGATAGTGGCTAATGTTTATGTTGCCGCCAGCTGCCGCGGACATCTTCCGACTCGGGGAAGTACATATTTCCCACCGTCTGCTCGTAGGCACGAAGCAACCGTTCCATTTGGTGAGCAATGTCATTGATTTCTTTGGCCGTCTTGGCGCGTTGCATTCTTTCCTGCAATAGCATCCAACCGGGCGGAGAACCGGGAAAGTCCATAGAACCCCCACAAGAACGGCCCCAATTATGGGCTTATTTGAATCGGACAGTCGAGAGGAAATCGCGGTCCCAAGCGACGAGGCCGGTCGTGATTTCCCAAAATGGGACGATGCGCTCCGTTTGACTGCCCACCCCATCCCCCCTAAGATGAAGGCTCTCTCTTCTCCCATGATCGGCCAGACCATCTCGCATTATCGCATCACCGGACAGCTGGGCAGCGGCGGCATGGGCGTGGTTTACGAAGCGCAGGACCTCGATTTGGGGCGGAAAGTTGCATTGAAGTTCCTGCCACCACAGCTTTCGAGCGATCAGAACGCTCTTGACCGTTTCCTGCTGGAGGCGCGAACCGCTTCGGCGCTAAACCATCCCAATATCTGCACGATTTATGCCGTCGAGAAGTTTCAGACTTCTGATGGGCAGCCGCAATCGTTTATAGCGATGGAACTGCTCGAAGGCGAGACGCTGGACCATCGGCTGCGAAATGGATCCCTGCCCCTCGACCGCACGCTGGACTGGGGTATTCAGCTTTCCGATGCGCTCGATGCCGCCCACGTCAAAGGCATTGTTCACCGCGACATCAAGCCGGCAAATGTTTTCATCACGCAACGCGGACAGGTGAAGGTGCTGGATTTCGGGCTCGCCAAGCTGACGAGACCTGAGATGCAGATGAGTACCATTGGGGCCACACAGGAAAGCCCGAACCCGCATTTAACCAGCCCTGGCGCAACTGTGGGAACGATTGCCTACATGTCGCCGGAGCAGGCGCGCGGCGAAGAACTCGATGCCCGCACCGATCTGTTCTCCCTTGGCGTGGTGATTTATCAGATGGCGACGGGGCGTCTCCCTTTCACTGGAGCAACCTCGGCTGTGACCTTCCATGCCATTCTCGAGCTCGATCCGGCGCCGCTTTTGCAACTGAATCCGAGCCTGCCGCCGAAACTGGATGAGGTTGTTGCGAAGGCTTTGGAGAAAGACCGCGACTTGCGGTATCAGTCGGCTGCCGATCTGCGCGGCGATTTGAAACGGCTCAAGCGCGACACAGAGTCGGGACGCAGGGCCTCGCAGGCGGGATCTGGAACTGCGCAGTCGACGGGCAGCGCTCAATCAGGAGCGATGCCAATTTCAGGGTCAGTCGCTCGAGAATCCTCTGCGCAGGGTGGAACTGCCCCCTCCAGCGGATCCGTCCTTATGCCTCCGGCCCCAGCCCAGACGCCTTCCCCGGCGAAATCTCCAGCCCGCTTCAGGTTCATTGGTACCGGCATAGCGCTTGGGCTGGCCGGGCTGTTGGCTTACTCGATTTTCTTCCGCAACCAAACGGTTCCGTTCCAGAACATTTCCGTGACCAAGCTTACCGATACTGGCGATGTGCTGATGGCGGCAATTTCTCCCGACGGCCAGTACATCCTCAGTGTCATCCGTAGAAATGGACTTGCCAGCTTGTGGTTGCGCAACGTCCCCACGAACAGCAATGTGCAAGTGCAGCCGGCCGAGGAGACTTATTACAACGGCGTGCATTTCTCACCCGATGGGAATTACTTTTATTTCGTCCGCAGCGACCCGGGAAACGATGTGTTGAAATTCCTGTATCGTGCGCCCCTGTTGGGCGGCGTGCCCGAAAAACTTGCCGCCGATGTTGACTCCAATGTGACTTTCTCGCCCGACGGAAAACAACTGGCATTCATGCGCTATGACAATCCCGAGCCAGGCAAGTACCGCCTGATCGTGCGCCCGGTGCAAGGCGGAGACAATGACGAGCGTGTGCTTGTGAGCGGGCCAAAGAGCCAGAATCTGGCCTACCCCACCTGGTCCCCGGACGGAAAAACGATTGTCTGCAACGAAGTGAATGCCAGCGGGTTGCTGTTGAGCGTGGTTGCGTTCGATGCCAGCAGCGCGGCAAAAAAAGTGATTTTCGCTGCGAATGCAAGCCTGTTCGAAAACCCCACCTGGATGCCCGATGGCAAAGGCCTTCTCGGCCTACTTCACGGCACGGGAGGGAGTTTCAATCAAACCCAAATCGCGTTTCTATCTTATCTAGATGGCAAGCTGTCCCAGGTCACGCACGACACCAATGCGTATTCCTATGTCAGCGTCGCCGCCAACGGTCGTACCTTGAGTGCGGTATTGAGCGAAGGCCGGTGGAACATATTCGTCATGCCAGTATCGTTGACTGCTGCACAAGCTCGAGCCATTACTACGTCGGAAATGTTCACCAACTTGACCTGGACGCCGGATGGTTCGCTGCTCAGCGACCAGCAAGGCATACTCAATCGAATCGATCCGCAGACCGGTAATCGGACGACAATCGCTACCCAAGAGGGCGCCTCCAGCGGCAATCCCAGCGTTTGCCCCGACGGCCGCTATATCGTGTTCGATTCTATCTTGTGGGGAAAAGCCAGCGGCAACAACATCTGGCGCATGGACGCTTCAGGCGGAAATCTTAAACAGCTTACGACCGGCAAACAGGACAACCATGCGGTGTGCTCTCCAGATGGGCGTTGGGTCTATTATATGCAGCAGCAGGATGAAACTCGGATTGCCCGGGTGCCGATCGACGGCGGGTCTCCGCAGACAATCTCAGATCTCCCGGTGGTTCAAACCCAGTTCGATGTGTCGCCGGACGGAAAGTCCGTAGCCTTTGAGACGTTGTTCCATGCGCCCGAACACAAACTGAAACTGGTCGTCGCGTCTACCGGTTCCAATGAAGTCCGGCAGATGGATCCTGAGCGGGGGGTGTTTGGACTGCTGCGCTTCTCCCGCGACGGAAAGGGCGTCGTATACACCACCCGCGAAAATGGCGTGGACAATTTATGGCTGCAAATGCTGGATGGCTCCAAGGGACGTCAGCTTACGGATTTTACTGCTGAACACATCTACGACTTCCATTGGTCGCCCGATGGAAAACAGTTGGCCTTGGTACGCGGACATACGGATTCGGACGTGGTGCTGATTCGGGATGCGGGAGGGAAGTGAGTAACGGCAATCCGGCCAAGGTGAGAGTGATAGTGCGATTCAAGTCCACTTCGATTTTTCAATAGCGTCGATGGCCGAGTCACTCAATGGCAAAATGACCAAGGCGGCCATTTCTGGCCGCCTTGTTATTGCCTGCGAATTTTATTCGCTGCGAGGTGGTTTAAGCAGATTTTACGTTCTCGGCCTGCCAGCCCTTCGGGCCCTTGACCACGTCAAACTGCACTTGCTGACCCTCCTGCAAGCTGCGGAATCCGCTCGCCTGAATGGCGGAGAAATGTACGAATACATCCTCGCCGTTCTGGCGGCTGATGAAACCGTAACCCTTGGCATCGTTAAACCACTTCACTGTTCCTGTTTCCATGTTGTTGCAAATTTCCTTTTTCTTTGATGTAGCGCTGAAACTTGAGGGGCTTCTTCTGCAGGCAGGTCACACGCTGGTTGGCGGAGATGCTGGATACTGCGAAAGAACTCTGAAGATCAAACGCAATTCCATTGTACGGGAAAGCTCTAAGAAAAGCTACAAAAATCTATGTCGTTGTTTATTAAGCTGCTTATTTTAAATGTGTTAACGACGACAAAGGAGCCACAACGAGAAAACGAAATTTGCCAAACGGCGTCAAAAGCGACATGATCAATTTTCAGATGCTAAGACCACATTATTTTCTTAGAATTCTCGTTTTAGTTGCAATTGCGAGTCCCGCTTCGGCGGGAATCGTGGAAAACGTCCGCCTGGCCTTGGCGCAGAACAGCTTTTCTTCCGCCGAGGGTGAACTGAGCTCTTATCGTTCTGCGCGCGGGATCACACCCGAATACATCGAAGCTTACTCATGGATGGGCCGCGCCGCGATCAGCGCCGGCAACTACGATCAGGCGGCCGCCTACGCCAAGCAAACGAAGGAGATGGCACTCGAGCAACTCAAGCGGCATCCGATCGACAGTGAACCCCATTTGCCCATCGCCCTTGGTGCTGCCATTGAAGTCGAAGCGCAGACGCTTGCAGCGCGCGGGGAGCGGGGGAAAGCAGTCGCGGTTTTGCAGGCTGCGTTGCGAACGTATGGAAATACCTCAATTCGCGCCCGCTTACAGAAGAATATGAATCTGCTTTCCTTTGAAGGCCGCCCGGCACCGGCGTTGCGGGCAGCGGAGTTTCTTGGATCGAAGCCACCGACGTTGGCGCAACTGAAAGGCTCTCCTGTGCTGCTTTTCTTCTGGGCGCACTGGTGCGCCGACTGCAAGGCCGAAGCTCCGATCATCACGCAGTTGCGGACCGAGTTCGCGCCTAAAGGCTTGCAGGTGATAGGCCCAACTCGATACTACGGTTACACGGCCCAGGAAGAGCACGCTTCGCAGAGCACCGAACTGGCCTTCATCGACGCCGTTCGCCATCGCTTTTATTCGGGATTGCTCGACATGCCCGTGCCCATCAGCACCTACAATTTCGATATTTACGGAGCCTCCACCACGCCGACACTGGTGCTGCTGGATAAGACAGGAAAAGTGGCCTGGTACCATCCCGGGGCGGTGCCGTACGAGCAGTTGAAGGCGGAGATTGCAAAGGTCGTGGCTCGTTAGGCAGATCGTAATGACTGGCACAAGCACATTTCTTGACCAATGCCGCAAGCCCGCGGGATGGTGGGGCCACATTACCTTGCGCAGGATGAACTGGAGCCATTCCAGGCTGACGGACTGGGGCTTGTCTCACATTTGCGTCGCGAAAGAAAGCACGGTGCTCGATATAGGCTGCGGCGGCGGAAGAACCGTCGGCAAGTTAGCGGCCATGGCGACCGCGGGAAAGGTCTGGGGAATCGATCATGCGGATGCCAGTGTCGCTGCTGCCACAAAAACGAATGCCAGGCTTATCGACGAGGCGCGCGTGCAGATCCGGCGGAGTTCAGTATCCCAATTGCCATTTGCTGACAATACATTCGACGTGGTCACGGCAGTGGAGACTCACTTCTTCTGGCCTGATCTTCCCGCGGATGTGCGTGAAATCCTGAGGGTAATGAAACCAGGCGCAACGCTGGTTATCATCGCAGAGGTGTACAAAGGCGCCGCGACCAGGACCGCCAGACTTTGCGAGAAGTACGCTCCGCTGACGGGCATGAAACTGCTGAGCGCCGATGAACATCGCGATCTTTTGTCTTCCGCGGGCTTCATCGACGTGCGAGTTATCGAGAAGAAAGATAGCGGATGGATATCCGCCATCGGCCGAAAAGCCTCAATATCATAAGGATACCCGTTACAATTTTTGCGTGAACCTTGATGACACTATCGTCGCCATTGCCACGCCTCCCGGTCGCGGCGGCATCGGCGTCGTTCGCCTGGCCGGCCCGCATGCCAAAGAAATCGCCCTGCCCATGCTGCGGCTTAAGCATGAGCTAGAGCCGGGTAGGGCTGTTTTCGGAGAATTAATCGAGCCCGATTCGACGACAGTCAAAGTCCCCACCCTAGCCGCAGAAGGCGCGGCTGGGATGGGGTACCCTCAGGAGTCTTTTCATCGCGACAGCATCGACGAAATCGTCGTTACTTACTTTGCCAAGCCTCATTCCTATACCACCGACGACATCATCGAAATCTCCGCCCACAGTTCGCCGATCGTCCTGCGCCATATTGTCGAGTGGTGCATCAATGCCGGTGCCCGGCTCGCCGAGCCCGGAGAGTTCACCATGCGCGCCTTTCTCAACGGCCGCATCGATCTCACACAGGCCGAAGCGGTTCGCGATCTGATCGATTCGCAGACACTGTATCAGGCCAAGATAGCGGCACAACAGCTCGACGGCGCATTATCCAGGCGTTTGCAGCCGATCAAACAAAAGCTAATTGAATTGATAGCCGTTCTCGAAGCGGGCATTGATTTCGCTGAAGATGACGTTTCAGTCATGCCCGACGCGGCCATCCGCGAGCGAATTGCAGGAGTACGCGGGCCGCTCGAACAACTCGCTGCCACTTTCTCTTACGGCAAAATCGTACATGAAGGTCTCATGCTCGCCATCGTTGGTCGCCCGAACGTCGGCAAATCGAGCCTGTTCAACCGCCTGGTCGAGCATGAGCGCGCCATTGTTACGCCAACTCCCGGAACCACGCGCGATCTGGTAAGCGAAACGGTGGCCATCGGCGGTATTCCCATTAGGCTGGTCGATACCGCAGGCATCCGCAAGGCACTCGACGAAGCTGAGTCAATCGGCATCCGCAAATCGATGGAAGCGGTGGCTGATGCGGACCTAGTCCTCGTTGTGCTGGACGCTTCTCAGGCGCAAACGGCAGAGGACGGTGAATTGCTAAGGCTTACTGGGACCCGCCCATTCATCGTCGTTGCAAATAAGTGCGACCTTAGGCCAGGGGCTGCTCTCATTTCTTGCAAGGACGGAGAAAAATGCTGCATCCCTGCGCCGGTCAGAACCTCGGCTTTAACCGGCGAAGGCATCCGCGACCTGCGCTCTGAAATCCTGCGCCATATTGGCGAAGACGGAGCGGAAACTGAGGCGGGTTTTCTTACCAATGCCCGTCATCAGGGATTAATTCAAGATTCGCTGACGGCGCTCGCTGCCGCCGGTTCGGCCGTCGAGACAAAAGTTCCGCACGAAATGCTCCTGCTGGATCTTTACAACGCGCTGCGACCGCTTGACGCGATTACTGGCGCTACTACTACCGATGACATCCTCAATCTGATCTTCAGTACGTTTTGTATCGGGAAGTAGAGAGAATCTTGGATTTTCCACGTGCTTTCTGTCCCTTCCAGGCGGCAACCCATTTAACGAAAAGGCATCCAATGGAATGGCAGAACTGCAGCGCCCTGCCCCCGGCCTCACTGAGCGGAGAGGGGTCGGGGGAGGGTCGCCGCGGTGTGTCATGCCTTCGGTCCAAAAGTCAGACCGTCTCGCCGGATTTCACTTTAACCACTGAAAAGGGCTGCGAAGAACTACCTCAACCTTGAACACTTTCGATTCTCGTCGGATCGTCAGCGAAATTGAAGTTCCATCCTTGCGGAGAGCCTCGGAGATCTTCCAGAGTGGAAGTTCATGAACGCCGTCAATGGCTACGATTTGATCGCCCGGTCTCAGCCCGGCCATCGCAGCGGGCGAACCGGGCAGCACCACATCCATTGTGATCGTCTTATAGTCGCCTCCGTGAGCGATCAGATGCACTCCGCTGCAGTCGGTCTCAAAGGGATCGTTGATTGTGTTGCCAGGTACCAGGAACATGTGTTTGCGCGCGTAATCCCAAGTCACGGTAAAGCGGCTCAGTATCCCGGCGCCAATGACTCCCGCGAGCGATTCATTCGCCAAGGCCCCAGCGCTGCGTTCGGGCACTCCTGCAACCACTCCGGAGAAAACGAAGGAGCCGATTCTCACCTGTGGCACTTTGACCCGCGATACATCAATCTTCCCGCCGACCGCCGTCGCCGAAGGCGTTTCGGCGAAGTGGCCTTTAGCAATCAAGCCTGGATGCGCATTCAGGAACTTCTTATTCAGTAGCATGGCTCCGGTAGTTCCGCTGTCGAGGAAGAAGAGGCCTGAGATTTCCTGGCCGTCCTCGCCGCGAACGGTCGCTTGGGCGAAGGGAACGTCGCCGAGTATCTGAATTGCGATGGGCACCCCGGAAGGTTGTGCATCCGAGTCGGCCGGGAAAAAGGTCACACGCTGGCGTTCATAGTCGACTCTTACCGTGTAGTGGAGGAACAGGTTGCTTCCGAAGATCGCGTCCGTGGGTTCGCCGACCTGCTCGGAAATGTAATCAATGGGCAAAATCGCCCCCCTTTGATGGGGGAGCCTTAGCATATCCGGCCCGCTACCCCACTCCAGGTCGCCGTCATCGAAAAGATGAAGCGTCTCATTCGCTCCGCTCCCCATCCCCGCGGCCTCGGCGGTCCGGTTCGAGGTTAGCCCCGCGGTCAGTGCCACCGATGGACTGACGACACTCACAGAAGATCCGGTATCGAGAACAACCCCGAGCGGTCCGGAACTGTTAATCCGGCCCTGCATGTAAACCAGACCCGAAGCGATTCGCACCGGAACCGCGACCGGCGAATTCCTCTGGCCGGCGGGATGGCCAAATAAGAATACACACGCAAAAACGGCGGGTGTGACATAGCCAAGGAGCATTTATAAAAATTATAGGGCGGGAAGGCGATGAATTGTTTATGCGGAGATGTCCTCTTGGATAAAAAGACTCCAGCATCGGAACTGAAGCCAGCGCGCCGTCCTCCTGCAGGGAGACACGGATTGGCATAGAATGAAGTTCATGAGTTGGCTGCACCGGTTGGTCCTTTCGCTTGCTGCCTTGGTTGTTGCATCTTCTTTCTTGTCCTTGACTGCCTCTGCTCAGGAAGGGCCTCTTGAGAACACTCCACCGAAAGGAATTACGCCTGAGGAGATCATTACCCGGTTTGCCACGAAAGAAAAGGAGTTCAAGGAGGCGCGCGAGCAATATACCTATCGGCAGGATATCCACGTAATGACCTTGGATGGCTCGACCATCACCGGCGAGTACCGGGAGACATTTGACGTGCTCTTCGATGACAAGGGCCACCGTATGGAGAATGTGGTCTTTGCGCCGCAATCAAGTCTGGAGCAGGGCGGCCTCTCTCTGGATGAAGGCGATATTCAGGACTTCCGCAACAAACTGCCGTTTGTGCTCACCAGCGACGAAATCCCCGAATACAACATCCTCTATATCGGCCAGCAGCAGGAAGATGAGTTGCACTGCTACGTCTTTGATATTGCCCCCAAGCAGATTGTGGGCAAGAAAAGATATTTTCAAGGACGCATCTGGGTCGACGATCACGATTTTCAGATCGTGAAAACTTACGGGCAGGCGGTGCCGGAAATTCGCGATACAAAAAAGAAGGGCAAGGAAGAACACCTCTATCCGAAGTTCACCACGTGGCGTCAGCAGATCGACGGCAGATACTGGTTTCCCGTGTACACCCGGGCCGATGACGTGCTGCACTTCAATCTGAACGACATTCACATTCGCGAGATTGTGAAGTATGAGGATTACAAGCGGTTTGGGTCATCCGTGAAGATTCTGTACAAAGGCCAGGAGCTTCCGAAGGCCGATCAGAAAGATCAAAAGCCGGATCAGCAGAAGCCGGACACAACAGCTCCGCAACCGCCGCCGCAAAACTAGCTGCTCTCTTAGTTGTAAATTACTTTACGTTCGCCCTTTACGATCCGGCCAATGGTGTAAGCTTTCTCACCCGACCGGTCGAGTGCAGCTTGCGCTTTCTTGAACTTCGCCGCCGGGACTATCAGCACCATGCCAATCCCCATATTGAAAGTGCGCAGCATATCGTCTTTTGGAACCTTGCCTAAATCGCGCAGGTGCTCGAATAGGGGCGGAACTGGCCAGGATCCGAGGTCGATGGCCGCCGTCGTTCCTCTCGGTAGAACGCGGGGAACATTTTCTGAGATTCCGCCGCCGGTGATATGCGCCAGCGCTGAAACGCATTTAGCCGCAATCACTTTTTTCACCACCGGCCAATAGCTTTTGTGGGTGCGCATCAGTTCGTTGCCCACCTTGCCCTTGATCTCGTTGACGTAATCCTCGGCTGAGTAACCAGCAACTTCGAACAGCAGCTTGCGTGCCAGCGAATAACCGTTGGTGTGCAAGCCATTCGATGGCAAGCCGAGCACGATGTCGCCGATTTGTACGTCCTTGCCGGTGATGATCGCCTCGCGCTCGACGACGCCCACGATGAATCCCGCAAGATCGTATTCGCCATCGGGATAGAAGCCGGGCATTTCGGCCGTCTCGCCGCCGATCAGGGCGCAGCCGTTTTGCTTGCAGGCGCTGGCGATGCCTTCGACAACTTGTTCCGCAATCGAGGGATTGAGCTTTCCCGTCGCTAAATAATCCATGAAAAATAGCGGTGCGGCGCCCTGTACGGCGATGTCGTTGACGCAGTGATTGACCAGATCGGCGCCTACGGTCGAGTGCAGGTTCATCGCAAATGCAACTTTGAGTTTCGTACCCACGCCGTCAACACTGGAAACCAGCACAGGATCGGCATACTTTGTCTTGTCCACGGTGAACAAGCCACCGAAGCCTCCTATTTCGCTGAGCACGCCACGCGTGAAGGTTTTGTGCGCAAGATACTTGATGCGCTGCTTGGTGCGGTTAGCGCGGTCGATATCCACACCGGCGTCGGCGTAGGTGATATGCGCGGCGTCGGATGTGGAGTTTTTGAGCACGGTTATCACTTTCTCGATGCTTCAGTGTGGGGAAGAACGGTGGACTTGTTCGCGACGGAGCGATCTCTAAGGCGCTGATTGTAACACGATGTAGGGAGAGCCTGCCCTGAGCAAGCGCGCCGAATCCGATCAAGCGAAGCTCGATAGTATGTCTGCGGGGCAATCTGCCACGACACTACCGCCGCTTCCCGCGGGCGCCACGCCAGTTCGTCAGCGACGCGTGCCTAACGCACTATGTAGTTGGAGAAAAAGTAAGCGAGCAGTCCGAAAAGAGCCAGTCCGGAAATGCCATAGGCGGTCAGAACCCAGGCGCCGCGGCCTTCCCGCTTTCTGATGAGCGCCGATTGCGTTAGCGATGTCTGGGTTGTGGTCGAGGAAACTTCAGGTGCCCGATCTTCCATAGCAAGAAAACCTCCGAAACGGAAGGATCGTGGCGCAAGTCATGAGGTTTGCGTCACGCTTGCCCGACGGGTTCGCCCGGCAAGGTTATCTGATGCGGATTTTACCCCAGGTTGTGAGCCAGTTCACAGGAAAATGTGAGGGAGGTCACGAGGCTTCGCCAGGCCGGTCCCTTAGGCGTACACATTAATCAGCCGCGCGCTCCAGCTAATGGGACTGGCCGCATACAAGAGATACTGGGCGATTGCGGTGCCTGCGACAAGCCCGCTCCAGGCCCAACCAGAGACGTACTCCCAGCCAAAGCCCGTCTGATCGCTCGTCTCGTCGCTCATCTTAGGGCTCGGGGAATCCTCCACGGGCATGGCATCGATAAATGGAGCCTCGCCCCAGTGCGCCGATGATGTCGTCGAAGACGACGACGCAAAAGTGTCGGCGGACGGAACGAGACTACCTAGGCCGGCCTGAGTGGTGACTGCCCTCTGAGTCAGAGGCGCAAGGCAGGTCGAAACATCTAGCGCAACATCGGGCGCCTGTGACGGTTCGCCCGGAGTCACCGACGCCGGGAGCAGTTTGATCGACACGTGAAATCAGTTTGCCAACCCTGAATCTATCGGCGGTTCCGCAGCGGCAAAGAAACACGATGGTAATCTCGCTGCTTTTTCGTCAAGTGCACTAGCGAACGACTGCATTAGCATCGGCGAGGAAGTCTCTTCGTCGAGGCCTCGGATCCAGGTGGTTCACGGAACGGTTCCACAGAAATGTGCTCGTAACGCACTTCCAGCACGGTCAGGTTTTCAGTCCCGCCCGGCAATTGAAGGACTACGCTGTCGCCCGCTTCCGACTTCATCAACGCACGCCCCAAAGGTGACATCCAACTGACGTGGTTGCGGTTGAGATCGATCTCGTCGGTGCCCACGATGCTCACCGTTCGTTCCGCTCCCGCAGCATTGGCGTAGCGCACGGTCGCTCCAAAGAATGCCCTCGCCGCCGCCTGCCCCGCTCTCGGAGCCTCCGGGTCCACCACTTCGGCGGCTTCGATGCGCTTGGTGAGAAAGCGAATCCGCCCATCGATCTGGCGCAGGCGCCGCTTGCCGTATTGATAGTCGGCGTTTTCACTGCGATCGCCGTTGCCGGCAGCCCACGCCACCACCTCCGTCACGGCCGGGCGTTCCCTGGTGAGCAGAAACCGGTGCTCGTCTTTGAGGCGCTCGAGCCCGCTGGGCGTGATGTAGTTCTTGACTGGCGCCGCGGGGGCGTCTGGTTTTGGTTTTCTGGTAAAGCCTT
>JASHQM010000108.1 GCA_030039165.1 Candidatus Sulfotelmatobacter sp.
CTTCGTTGCTGACGAACGCTCCAGTGCAATCGATTCAACGGGACAATGAAGGTTGGCTCGTCGTGTCGGCGCAACAATCCGAGCGCTTTGACGCAGTGATCATTGCCTTGCCCACTCGTGCTGCCGCCCAGATTCTTTCTACCGCCAGCCCCGAACTCGCCGCCGAACTCAATGGCGTCGGCTATAGCTCGTCGATCACCGTCGGTCTCGGCTACGATCGCAACGTGCGCGAATCGCTTCCGCCCGGCTTCGGATTTCTGGTCCCGCACAGCGAAGGCAAACGCCTGCTCGCGGCCACATTCGTGCACAACAAGTTTCCCCAACGCGCGCCGGAAGACCGCGCCCTGCTGCGCTGTTTTTTTGCGGGATCGAATGCGGAAAACGTTTGGGGCCTCTCCGACGACGCCATCATCGCCGTCGTCCGCAACGAACTCCTCCAGATTCTCGGACTGCGCGCCCGGCCGCTGTTTGCGCGCGTCTATAAGTGGAAGTCGGCCATGGCGCAATACGGCGTAGGACATCTGGAACGCCTCGAGCGCATCGAGCGCCTGCGCCAGCAGTTGCCCGGACTCGCCCTGGCAGGCAACGGCTATCGCGGCATCGGCGTGCCCGATTGCATCCGTTCGGGGCAGGAGGCGGCGAAGCAGGTGGTCAATCCGCAAACGTAGACGCCGGTGTCTGTCACTTTTGCAAACTCCGCAAGATCGGCCTTCATCATTTCGTTGTTACCGCTGTCCGCCTCAGTTGCGCCATGGCCGACCCAGTCTCTATTTCTTCACAGCAATCGCGCCATGTTTCTTCAGTAGGTCGATTGTTTCTTGCAGCGGCAAGGCATTGATCGTGTGGCCATTCCCAGTTACATCGTGTGCCCGGAACATCGAGTTGTAGATGGCTTCCTCCGTAGCTTCGATCACAGCTTCAAACAAAGGGGACATGCTGTCATTGCTGAGCAACTCCTTCGGCCGATATAGGGCGTCACCAAAAGTGATGCGCACATCCGGGGAACTCGAAAAAGCAATCACGTAATCGCCGCTGCCATTGGTTTCGCTCGATCCCGTCCGCGCCAACCCCAACATTGCCCGCCCCGCGAGGCGGCTCAAATTCCGATGATCGAGCGGAGCATCGGTCGCCACCACCATCATGCAGGATCCATCGGGCGCGCGGGATCGCTCCGCTGAGTTCTTTTCTGCGGCAACTCTGGGATAAGTTTGTCCCAACTCCTTACCGATCGGCACGCCGGCAATCACCAGATTCCCGCCAAAATTGGTCTGAACGAGCACTCCAACGGCATACCCGCCCAAAGAAGCCGGCAGCTTCCGCGATGACGTTCCGATTCCGCCCTTCCACGAAAACGCAATCGTGCCCGTTCCCGCGCCCACCACGCCTTCCTCCACTGGGCCGGACTCTGCGTTCGTGATCGCCGCAAACACATCATCCGGAGAAATCGCCCGCAAACGAATATCGCTCAAATAGCCGTCGTTTGTTTCGCCCACTACGGGATTGATCGACAACACATTTTCGTTCCCTTTCAGATTGAACATGTAGGTGATCACGGCATCGGCCACGCGCGGCACCGAATCTGTCGAAGTCAGCAAAATGGGCGTTTCAATCTCGCCCATTTCGTTTACCTGCGTCGATCCTGCAAGCTTCCCGTACGCATTGCCCAGAAAAACTGCGGCGGGAACGCGTTCTTTGTACAGATTGCCGCTGTGCGGCAAGATAGCCGTCACTCCGGTGCGGATGTTATCGCCACGAATAATCGTCGTTTGTCCAACTTCGACTCCAGCCACATCTGTAATCGCATTCAGCGGACCGGGAGGCAACACGCCGATCTCGATGCCAATGTCGCGCGCTCTCGGCCGGGTTTCCGTCTGAGCCAGTACTGGTAGAGATAACAGGACTACAAAAACGAAAAGCGATTTCGCTGTCATGCCAATCATCCCCTGAGAATCTGGCGGCCCCAACCTGACGACCTTCCCAATCCTGCTAACGAGCAGACGAACCAGGTGGGGCTTTCGAGCGCAACCGGATGTTACAACAGCCATCCATCCTTCCCCACTCCAAAGTAACTTTGTGAACCGCGATCGGAAACCTAACATGGCCGTGTGCAGGTCAGGTTTCGGCTTCGGCTTCTTTTGCATATTGGGGCACTCTTGCTGGTAATAATCCTCGTCGCAGGAGTGCTGGCGTGGTTCTTTGCTTTGCCCTTGGAGGCCCATTACTTTGGCCGGCGCCTTCCAGTGTTGCGCAAGACGCCTACCTCAGTTCGCGACACATCGTTTACCGAATCAACTGGCCGAAAGAGTACTTTCTGCGGCTGCGCGTTTGATGTTCCCTGGAACGATCTGGACGAGTCAAGAACAAAAACCGGGCCAAGCTCGACAATCTTGTACTTCAACTCTGGTTTGGTGGTCATTCTTAAATGCCTCCCGCCCCGTGAGTTTGTCGACGGCGTCTTCTCCTCCTTCAAGGTGAATCCCGCAGCTTTCCGGCAAGCGTTCGGAGACGGTGCCGTGCAGTCAGATTACGGCTTGGTGAGTCTGATGTTAGAAACCACCCCAGAGGCGATGACCTTTCGCACCCCTCAGCGCAGGCAGGGGGCGATTATGGCGATGCTGGTTCTCAAGGCAATGGCGACTCCGCCAGCCGATTCTGGCATTTTTTCAATCCACACCGGCGAGTTCGATGGCTTCCAGTATCAGGATCCACAAGCAAAGCCAAAGTCGGTGCTGGTGGACCTCTTCGCTCAAGACCGGGGCTTGGAGTTTAATTTTTTTCTCAGCTACAAGGGCGCTACACCGCAATTCTCACAAGCGGACATCAACCGCATCGTGCGCACGATACATAAAGTTGCGCCCTACGCTCCGGTCAAACAGGCCAGCCTCACGCAGGCCCACTAACAGCCATTCGCTCTCAAAGCCCTCGTCCTCGAAAAGACTTACTGTTCTGTTGCAGATTGCAGAGCCGGTGGATACACCCGCTCGAACGCCAGCCAAATCATTGCGATTACCACAAAGCACAATACGCTTCCCTCCGGCCCCACCTTGGCGCCCGTAATCCACGCCGGGCCGTGAAAGGACGAACTCAGCAAATGCCCCGGAGATGTCTGGCCGCTATCGGGAACGGAATAGAAAAAGCTCTCGCCCCAGTCCCATGCGGCGTGGAATCCCACGGCGAACCACAAGCTCCCCGTGCGCCGCAGCGTCAGGCACAAAAATAGTCCGATGAATCCCGCGGCCAAAGCGCCCGTCCAGTTTTCGCCCCGATTCTGAAGATGGGCTGCGCCAAATACGCTCGACAGCAGCACCGCCGCCGGCCAGAATCCGACAGCCCGCGCCAGCGTGAACTGGGTGTAGCCGCGCATGAAGAATTCTTCGAAGAAACCCACCAGCAGGAACACAATTCCCCAGAAACTGGCAAACTTTACGATCCTCGCTCCGTGCAAGACCACATGACCGAAATTGAAAGCGTGCAGGCCGTGCAGAATCTCCAGCAAAAGCGTAATGCCGAGAAATCCCCAGACTACGCCCAGCCAAAATAATCTTGGAAACGCATGGCGCAAGGGCAGACCGTACACGCCCCACGGCCGTTTTTCGATTCGCGCCATGACCACCGCAGGAATCACCGCAGCCACAAGAACTCCCGCTTCGCCCAGCAACTGCGGCCAAAGCCCGCGGACTTCGAGCGACTGCCCCAGCCACCCTCCGACGGCGACGATTGCAGCGAACATCAGCGCGTAAAGAAGGAGGCTCCAGCCGGCGCGCAAGCCGGCGTCGCCGAAAAAAACACGCCGCAGCCGCTGTGGTTGCGGCCTGCTTTCCGCGCCCGATGGAGTGTCACTATCTGTTTGTGTTTCAGGGGCGGTGTGCTGATCGTCCATCACTCGATCCATTGATTACTTCGCTAAACCGGCTGCCACATGGTAAAACACAACGTTCTTCCTTATGCAGCCATTCTTTACACGCGAGCGTTTTGGCCAGCCGCAGTTTCTCGCCGGGGCTCTGCTGCTCGCGTTTCTTGGGCAAGCGGTTTTTCTTGTATATGCCGAACTTCATCCTCCAGGGACGGTTGAGCAGTTCGCCTTCAACGCGACCGAACAAGTCCGAATCGCCGAGGGATTGCGCCAGTGGCACGGTGGAGGGATTGCAGGAGCGCCTTATCCCGACGCCCCCACCGGCTTGCCGCCTGAGATTTCCGAAAACGTCGGCTTTGACACCGAGCACTCGCCCTTGCTGGCTTTGGTCAGTGCGGCGCCGCTGCTTGCCGCACCACCGAGACTGCTTAACCCCGAAATCTTTGCTCGCTGGCAGTGGCTGACGCGCCTTCCGTTTTTGGCTGTCGGAGTATTTCTCGGCGCCTCACTCTGGTACGTTGCTCACCGCCTCTGCGGAAACACCGGAGGATTCATCGCGCTCACGCTCTACTGTTTTTCGCCGACGATGATTCAATCCAGCGCGGTCTGGCATACCGAACCCCGCATTGTCGCTGCCTGGGGATCGTTCGGCGCCATCTTTACCGCAATCGCTGTCGCGCACACGCTTTACGCTCCCCGCGAAGTCGTTCTCTGGAACTGGCGCCGCATTGTTCTGCTCGGCGTGGCAATCGCGATTGCGGTGGGATCGCAATTCTCGATGATTGTCGTCGTCCCGCTTGCCTTAATCTTCCTGCTTTATCTTGCGCCAGTTCGTCGCGGGGCAGCGGTCGTCATCTGGCTTTCCGGATGCATGTTGGCGCTTGTACTGCTGTTCGCGGCTTATTTCTTTCATCCCCACATTTTCTGGCAGGCCATGCGCCATGCATCGTTTTGGGGCGTCAATTGGCGCAGATTCATCGTTCTTGTCGGTTACCGGCAAACTGCGCGGGAGCTTCTTCGCGCCTGCCCGCCCCTCATGCTATTGCTGCCCGTCGCTATTGCAACCTATATGGTATGGCCGCGCTCGCGCTACTTCGGAAACACCGCTCCCGGTGCGCACGCGCTGCTTTTTCTGGCGCTCGGCGTAGCGCATGCTCACGGCGGCAGCGCAGGATTCATGCTGGCCTCCATCCCTTTTCTCTTTATCTTTGTCTCTGGCATCCTGGCCGACCTGATTGAAACGCGCTACCGCGCGTTAATAACCGCAGCCGTGGGTGGCCTGTTGGCCGCCTACATCCTCTGGAGCCTGTTGGCTTTAGCTCGCGTCCGATAGCTTGAGCGAGCAATGCCGGTGACAATTCTCTACAATTCTGTGAGCATTGTCGTCTCCGTTGGACGTCTAAAATGTAAGAGCGAACTGTGGATGGGAGGTGTTAAATGGGCTTCCGGCTTGAGCATCGCTTTCCCATGAAACCGCCTGCCGCAAGTGCCATTTCGCGGGGCTTGGGTTTGTTCATTATTTTCACCTTTGCAGCTGCGGTCGGACTTGCTCAGAACAACAACTCCTCTTCCGGCGGACATTCCTCCGCCTCGGCGGCTCCCGCATTCGCGGCCACTGCACCAGCCAGCCACGCACAGGCCAGTTCGTCTGTAACGGTTTCACCCAACGCTCCGCATTCTCCCGTAAGCGGGTGGCATCCGCCCGGACAGCCTCAGCCGAATCCTCAACCGAAACCCCACCCGCAGCCAGGGAATGGAGCGGGTAATGCCGGTTCTTACGGTGGCTATCTCTACTATCCATACTTCTATGCGGTGCCTGTTCCTTACCCGGCCGATAGTTCATCCGCGGATGCCGACGCCACGCCCGATGCCGACTCCGCCGACGATGATGCCAACTACCAGGGTGGCCCGACCGTTTTCGACCGCCGAGGATCGGGGGCAGCTTCTTACGTCCCTCCCGCCGATTCTGAGCCTGCTGACGCCCAAGCCGAGGTGGCGATGGAAGACGGGCCGGAAAGCGCTCGTGCCGACGCCGGCGAGGACGCCGAAACCGTCGATCCCACCGTTCTCGTATTCAAGGATGGTCATCAAATCGAGGTAGAAAATTACGCCGTCGTCGACCAGACGCTGTATGATTTAACCGAGGGTCATCGCCGCAAGATCGCCCTCGCAGAGCTCGATCTGCCGGCGACAGAGAAGTTGAACGACGACCGCGGCGTCACCTTCGAATTGCCGTCCACGGTTCAGGCGAATTGAGGCTGGGGCAAATTGGTTATGCGTATCCTCGCCGTTCTAGCTCTTTCAGCTGCACTCGTCACTAGCGCCGCAGCCCAGCGAGGCGGCTTCGGCGGAGGGGGACACGCAGGTGGATTTTCCGGCGCGGGCAGACACGGCGGAGCCGCTGCAGTCCGTTCACCGCTGCCGAGCTTCGATCAGCGGCGTGGCGGCTTCGCTCTTGGACGAAATGCATTTGGATACGGCAGCCGATTCAACCGCTACGGTCCGTACGGTTCTTTCCTCTGGCCGCTCTTGGGCGACTATGATCTCGATGATCTTTACGCGAGTGGATATCCCGTTGCCTCGCAGCCGCCGATGATCCCGTTGCAAGATGCTCTCGCGATGCTGGGTTCAAGAAGCGGTTCGGGCGCTCCCGATTTGCAACAGACTGCCCAGGCCGAGCCGCTGATGATCGAACTCCAGGGTGGCCAATATGTGCGTGTGAAGAGCGCAGCGGCGGACGGCGAAGCGCAGCCGCTCCCTCAGGACATTCACATTGCACGCGATGATTCACAGCCAAGCGCTGCGACACGGACGGGTGCAGCGCCAGCTCGCGCACCGGAACTTCCCGCTGCCCTTCTTATCTTTCGAGACGGCCACAGCGAACAAGTGCGTGACTACACTATCGCCGATGGCGTGCTCTACGCTCGCGGCGACTTCTACACCGACGGCTACTGGAACAAACAAATCGCTCTCGCGTCCCTCGACCTGCCTCAGACTCTGCAAGCCAACGCCAGCCGCAACGTGACATTCGAGTTGCCATCCTCACCGAACGAAGTGATCGCAAGATTCTAAGAGCCTGTTGGCTTCTAACCAAGGCGTCATCCCAAACGTGCTTGCATGTCATGCCTGCATCGCCTACAATATATGCATGCAATACACGATCCGCAACGTGCCTGGCACTTTGGACGAGGCGCTTCGCCGGGTTGCTCGCGAGCGGGGCAAGAGCCTGAACGAAGTAGCCGTTGAGGCCCTCGCGCGGGGCGCTGGCATTACCGGGGAACGCGCCCGGCAACGCGACCTCAGCGACATCGCAGGCACCTGGCGTAAAGACCCCGCTTTCGACAGCGCCCTGGCCGCCCAGGATACCATCGACGAAAAGATGTGGCGGTGAGGCTGGCGCTCGACACCAACCGATACACCGACCTGTGCCGAGGCAATTCGTCAGTTGTGGAAACGGTCGCACTCGCCGATGAAGTGTGGCTTTCCTTCATCGTGCTGGGAGAACTCCGCGCCGGATTCGCCGTCGGAAATCAAGGGCCCCGCAACGAAGCTGTGCTGCGCCGCTTCCTGCTGAAGGCCGGGGTCGGCGTGCTCTACGCCGATGAACAGACCACGCACCATTACGGCGCCATTTACCGGCAGTTGCGAAAGCAAGGCACTCCCATCCCGACGAACGACATGTGGATCGCAGCCCTCGTCCTGCAACATTCGCTTGTCCTGTGCGCCCGCGATGTCCATTTCGACGCACTGCCTCAACTCATGCGCGTTTAAAGAGTCCACATCGGACGGCACCTCTCTCAGCAACAAGGTTCGTCCGCCGCGTGCTAAAATAAGACTATCTGAGATCAGATTAACCACCTGTAAATGCAATCGCTTAGCGCAGATTCTCCACTTGCGACAAGGCCTTTACTGTGATGCAAAACAGTTCAGTTAGAAGTTAGCAGCTAAGAGAACTAGGAGCTTAGAGTTTAAATGGCAGAAGATCAAAACCCCGAACTCCCCCTGACCCCACCGCCCGGAGGTGAGGGCGGCTCGGGTCCCGGTGCCCTGCACATCCAACCCGTCAACATTGAAGACGAGATGCGCAAGTCGTATCTCGACTACTCGATGTCGGTCATCATCGGCCGCGCCCTGCCCGACGTGCGCGACGGACTCAAGCCCGTTCACCGCCGCATTCTCTACACCATGCAGCAGATGGGCCTGCAGCCCAACCGCGCCACGCGCAAGTGCGCTCGCATCGTCGGCGACGTCATGGGCAAGTACCATCCCCACGGAAATCTCGCCGTGTATGACGCGCTGGTGCGCCTCGCGCAGCCATGGTCGATGCGCTACCCGCTGATCTTTGGCCAGGGGAATTTCGGCTCGGTCGATGGCGACCCTCCCGCGGCCGACCGCTACACCGAAGCCAAGCTCGCGCAGGTCGCAACCGCCCTGCTCGAGGATCTGGACAAAGAAACCGTCGACTTCCGCCCCAACTACGATGGCAGTGAAGTCGAACCCGACGTTCTGCCCACGCGCATTCCCAATCTGCTGATCAACGGCTCCGACGGAATCGCCGTCGGTATGGCGACAAAAATTCCGCCGCACAATTTAACCGAAATTGTCGATGCCGCGATCACGCTGGTGAACGACCCCAACGCACAGCTCGCAGAAATTTTGAAAATCGTGCAGGGCCCGGATTTCCCGACCGCGGGCGTGATCCACGGCCGCGCCGGAATATTCGAAGCCTACAAAACCGGCCGCGGACGCTTCACCATGCGCGCCCAGGCCGCCAT
>JASHQM010000010.1 GCA_030039165.1 Candidatus Sulfotelmatobacter sp.
CAGGACCAGCAGGAAATCATGGGCGCGATTGCCGACATAACCATCGAAACCTACGCCATGGAATCGGCCGTGCTGCGCGCGCAGAAAATCGCTGACACAAAAGGCGAATCCGCCGCCGCGCTGCCCATCGCCATGACTCGTATTTATCTTGCCCAAGCGATGGAAAAAGTAGAATCGGCAGCAAGGAAGGTCATCGCCGCTGTGGCCGAGGGCGACATGCTGCGCACTCAGCTCGCGATTCTGCGCCGTCTGGCCAAGCACGAACCATTCAATACTATTGACCTCCGCCAGCAGGTCGCACAGAAGATGATCGATCGTGGAAAGTACTCGCTGGTGTAGCCCGGGCTCTGAATCTCCCGCAGCGTCTACTCCTTTGGAAAATTTGGATCTGCCTTCACTTCTTCGATCTGTGCCGTGTGCCGTGCACTGTGTGCTGAAATCAGCAGCAGCCATTGATAGCCATCGAGTGTTCCCAACGTTGGATGATCGAAGAAGTGGTCGCGCAGGTCGTCGTTGGTCGTGCGCACATAATCCATCGTTGCCACGCGCTCAGTTTCGAAAGTTTTGACCAGCTCTGCTTCCGTCGCCCAGCGGCCGGTCGGCCGCAGTATTTCCGGAGCCTGAAATTTATGGCTGCGGTCCGGGACTCTCTCCGCAACCAATTCATCTTTTCCCTTTACTTGGTCACGCTTATCAGGAGCGGCTGGAGACGACATAAGCTGCTTTTGCACCAGGCCGAGCAGCACAGACTCGGAAACCGTAATGTGTTCAGCCACTTCAGCTACGGACCATCGATCCGGCGCAGGCTTGAAAGTCCATTGCTTCTCCGAAAGCCCCGTAATCGATTTCAGAAAGTTGTCGCGCGTAGTTTCGAACTGCTTTAGAGCCGCTTCACGCTCATGAGCGGTCAGCGGCGTGGCTGGAGCAGGAGCGACTGTTTGAGCGGTTGCCGCCAGAACAAGAAACGCAGTGGCGATGAGCGGAGATAAAGCGGCCTTCTTCACGTCAATTTCCTCCAGAGTGAAATGCGGTCATCCCTCAGATGCGGCGCGTGAAGCGAAGATGCAGAATTTCGAGGTGGTCTTCGATGGAGGTTCAATCTCTCGTCGTTGTCGTGACAAGCAGCCGTTTTTCAGGTTGCCGAGCACGCTATCCTGGCCAGGGCCGGCGTCGGCGGCCAAATCCGTAATGGCAATCAGATCATCGTAATTGTAACGGGCGCGGAGATGGGGCATAATCTGCTTTCGAAAATACAATCAGAGCATCAAAGCACCTAGCATAAGCAAAGAGGATTGAATCAGTGGAACTGGGTCGGAATAACGCTCTAAAATGGCACAGCCAACCGCTTAAATGCTACGTGCTCACGTTAGGAGACTCTATGCAAAACCGAATCGCTCGTTTCGCCGTCGTTATGGCCGTCCTTAGCTCTTTCGCCTTCGCTCAAATGGGCGGCGGAAAGCGTCCCAGCCCTCCTGCCTCTGCATCATGCGATCTGGGCGGCGGGAAAACCGTCAAGACGGACTATTCCAGCCCACGCATGAAAGGACGGAAGATTTACGGCGACCTTGTGCCCTTCGATCAGGTGTGGCGCACCGGAGCCAACGAAGCCACAACTTTCGTGACGAACGCGAACTTGCTCGTCGGCGACAAATCGGTTCCTCCTGGCAGTTACACCATCTTCAGCGTGCCCGGCCGCGACAGTTGGAAGCTCATCATCAACAAGAAAACCGGCGAGTGGGGCATTCCCTACAAATACGAGAGCGACGAACTGGCTCGCGTTGATATGAAGGTCTCGAAACTCCCCGCCCCAGTGGAAGACTTCACCATTGCCTATCAGAAGAACGCCAAGGGCTGCACGATGCGTATAGATTGGGAAACCACCCGCGCCTCGGTCGAGATATCGCCGAACATCGCGAGTCGATAAAGGGTTGCTGGCTCAATTTGAGGTCCGCCACAGCCCGGCGTCATTCCGAAGCCTCGTGTTTTCACCAGCGGGCGAGGAATCTTCCCTGGCAGGAGATCAATGTTCGGAAATTCGGCGGAGCGTGACTTATTCCGCAGGCTTCCACCGCAGCACCGGTTTACGGGCCGCCGCCGTTTCATCCAGCCGTGAAACGCGCGTAGAGTGCGGTGCATCGAGCACCGTCTGCGGATCTTCTTCGACTTCTTCCGCAATCGACTTCATTGCCTCGATAAAAAAATCCATCTCCTCGATGGATTCGCTCTCCGTCGGTTCAATCATCATTGCTCCCGGCACGATGAGGGGAAACGCCGTCGTATACGGATGAAAACCATAATCGATGAGCCGCTTGGCAACATCCATGGTGCGCACGCCCTTTTTTGCCTGAAACTTGTCGCTAAACACAACCTCGTGCATCGTCGGAGTGGAGTACGGCAGGTCGTAAGCGCCCTCGATCCCCTTGCGAATGTAGTTCGCGTTGAGCACAGCGTCTTCGGTAGTTTCCCGCAATCCGTCCGGTCCATTCGCCTGAATGTAAGCGAGAGCTCGCACGAACATTCCGAAGTTGCCGTAGAATGCCCGCACCCGCCCCACCGATTGCGGCCGGTTATATTCGAACCCAAGAGTGCCATCTGGCTTTGTGATCACCACCGGCTTCGGCAGAAACGGCTCGAGAAATCCCTTGACTGCCACCGGCCCCGATCCCGGCCCGCCTCCGCCGTGGGGCGTAGAAAAAGTTTTATGCAGGTTCAAGTGCATCAGATCCACGCCAAAATCTCCCGGCCGCACCTTGCCGACAAGCGCATTCATATTTGCCCCATCCATATAGAGCAAGCCGCCCTTGGCGTGAAGGATGTCAGCGATCTTATGAATCTCCTGCTCAAAAACTCCCAGCGTGTTGGGATTGGTAAGCATGAGCGCTGCCACTTCTTCGTTCATCTGCGCTGCCAGGGCGGAAATGTCTACCATGCCGCGCGAATCTGACTTCAGATTTTCCACTGCGTAGTTGACCATCGCCGCCGTCGCCGGGTTGGTGCCGTGCGCCGAGTCGGGAATTAGAATTTTCTTTCTCGGCTTGCCCTTCGATTGGTGATGCGCCCGCACCATCAGCAGGCCCGTCATCTCGCCGTGCGCTCCGGCGGCAGGTTGAAGCGTGATCGCATCCATGCCCGTGATTTCGATCAGGCATTCGCTCAACGTCTTCAGGATTTGCAGCGCACCCTGGGAGATTCTTTCCGGCTGGTAAGGATGTCCGTTGGCAATCCCTTCCACGCGCGCCACAGCCTCATTCACGCGCGGGTTGTACTTCATGGTGCAAGATCCGAGAGGATACATGCCAAGATCGATCGCATAATTCCACGTCGAAAGCCGCGTAAAGTGGCGGATGATTTCAATCTCGCTGACTTCGGGCATGTGGCCCAGATCTTTTCGTTCCGCATCGCCCAGCAGCTTCTTGGTGTCGACTTCCGGCACGTCGAGCGGCGGCAGCTTCCACGCGGCTTTGCCGGCAGACGATTTCTCGAAGATCAACCCTTCGTTCTGGCTAACGTGGCGCGTTGCTTTACGCGTCATGTGCTTCATCGCACCACCTCTTCTGCGTCTTCTTCTTTCGCCGCCGAGCGCACCGAACGTTCGCTCTCAGCCACCAATCCGACGGCCGTGTCGATCGCCGATCGCGTCGTAAGTTCCGTACAACACCACAAGGCCGCATTCCCCAGTTCGGGATAAAACTTTTTCAGCGGCAACCCTCCGACAATCTTGTGGCCCAGCAGGCGAGCATTGATGGCACTCGGATTTTCGCTGGTTTCGAGCACAAATTCGTTAAACCTCGGTGCGCCAGCAAACAAAACTCTGCCATGCTTCGCAAACCGTCCCGCCGCATAGGCCGCCTTCGCCAGGTTCTGTTCAGCCAATTCCTTCAGTCCGACCTTGCCGTACACGGTCATAAAGATGTTGACCATCAGCGCGACCAGAGCCTGATTCGTGCAGATATTCGAAGTCGCTTTCTCACGCCGAATGTGCTGCTCACGCGTGGCCAAGGTCAATACAAATCCGCGCTTGCCCTGCTGGTCGACGGTTTGACCGGCCAGACGACCAGGCATTTGGCGAACATTCTTCTCCCGGGTGGCGATCACGCCGCAGTACGGGCCTCCAAATCCGAGCGGCACGCCGAACGATTGTGCCTCCATGGCGATGATGTCCGCCGGGCGCGGCGGCTCGACAATTCCCAACGACACCGCCTCCGCAATCGAAACCACCAGCATCGCGCCGAGCTTGTGAGCAATTTCGGCGATCGCGTCGATATC
>JASHQM010000001.1 GCA_030039165.1 Candidatus Sulfotelmatobacter sp.
CGTCATTCCCGTCGCTCCTCCCACAAAGCCTCCGACGGATGCGCCAAATTCCTTAGCGATGGATTTGGCCTCGATTTCCGAACGGGTCAAGAAAACGATGGAATCCTCCGGCACGCCACTGCGCCGCAGTTCCTTGATCGCCTCTTCAGCGCGTTCGCGGGACGAAAACACTCCGATTGCGGTTTCCATATGCTCTCTCCAATCCCCAGTTTGGCGCACTCAAGGGCACGCCTATTTATGGCCAGACACTCAATGAGACACTTCGGATGGACTACCAATTCTGGCGCACAACTGTGCACCCAACCGTAGTCTTTGTCAAGCGCAAAGTTCGGACTTCGGCGTACAACACGCCAAAAACCGTGCATTCTTGGCCCACATTTCGGTTTTCGGAATTATGCCTAGTTGTGTATATGCGGGCTTTGGGCGGGATTGGCGTGGTGCTCAGCTGGCTCTTTGACCACCTTCACTTCAAAGCTGACGGGAAGATTTTTCGGAGGGTAACAGGCGGCGTTGTCGCAGGCCTGGTAGCGGAGCACTCCGTGCATCACGTATTTCCCGGGGACGACCGACTTCAGAGGATGAACAGCGACTGCGATGCTGAAGTCTCCGGTATAAACACTGAGTTTCTCGTCGGGAGAAAACGGAAACGCTCGGTCTTCGCCTTCGGGATACTCGATTTTGCCCAGGACAATGTCGGTAGGCAAGTCCATCTTTAACGCCGTTGGAATCAGAAATTCTGACTTCGGCGTATTCGAGTTGATGTGATAGCCGGGTGGGATGCGAAAGTCGAGATTCACTATAGTGTCAGCCGCGCGCTGCGCCGTGGTCAGCGGCACGGAAGCCATCGTAAGTGTGGGAGCTTTACCGGGTACTTGAGCGAGCATCGCCATGGAAACGACGACAGGGACAATGTGCAGAAAAATCTTCAACCGCGGACACAGAGGTCTACAGAGAGCGGACTGCGCAGGCTTGAATGTTCGCGACATCCTTACCAACATTGTAAAACGGCAAACGGCTGTGACTAGTGTCACTACTGAGGCTGCAATGCCAATCTGTTAACCGCGGAAGTCTGGCCTGCCGGGCGCGTGTTGAGCGCTTTCTTGATGGCTTCTTCAATATCGGCTTTGCCTTCGAGGCCCACGATCTTGTCAACGATCTTGCCATCACGCCCGATCAGGAAGCTCTCGGGAAGGGCAGGCACACCGCCATACAAATCGCCCACAGACTCTTTGCCGATCAGGATGGGGTAGTTCACGCCCATATCCTTGGCGAACTTAGCGATATCTTCTTTGCTGGCATCGTCCATGGCGACGCCTACGATTTGCAATCCTTGCGAACCATATTCTTTTTGCAGGTCGACAAACCATGGCATCTCAATCTTGCATGGACCGCACCAGGTTGCCCAGAAGTTGAGCAGCACGGCTTTGCCGCGAAAGTCGGAAAGCCGCAGGGTGCTGCCGTCCAGCGAGACAAGGGCAAAATCGGGGGCGACGGTTGATTTCGTGATGCGGGGCGTCATGCCCCGCCGACGCGCCTGATGGTAGCCGAAGTAGAGGGCAAAGGCGACGACAAAGGCCACGACGATAAGAGCGAGTGGGTTACGGTTCATCTCATACTCCTACTGCAATTATGAAACAGATACCATGCGCGGGACTAAGTCCCGAGCTTAATCGGCGCGCTTCCAGGAGGCTAAAGCCCTGCTCTGATACGCCCTCATAGCGCGAACCGGTTCAGGAACGAAAGCCAATTCGAAATTAAAGTAAAGCGGCCGATCACAAGTAATATACCCAGTCCGATCAGTAGCGCGCCCGAGGCTACTTCGAGCGCATGCATGTGCGAGCGGAAACGGCTGTAGAACTTTAGGAATCGCTCCATTAATAAGGATGTCAATAAGAATGGAACGGCCAACCCAAGCGAATATACGGCCAACAGCAAGACTCCCTTCACCAGGGTATCTTGCTCGCCGGCAATGGTGAGGATTGCGGTTAAGATGGGGCCCAGGCACGGAGTCCACCCGAAAGCAAAGGCGAAGCCGATCACGAATGCGCCAATCGGTGTGCTGCTGCCTTTCAGGCCGTGCAGGCGCGCGTCAGTATAGAGCGCTTTGATCCTGAAGATTCCAGTCAGGTGCAGTCCAAAAAGAATAATGACCACGCCGGCAACTCGGGCGAGCGTGTGTTTGTACATGCCCAGGACCTGGCCAATCTCGGTTGCAGCTGCGCCAAGCACAATGAAAACCACGCTGAATCCGAGGATGAAGCCGATGGAATTTACCATGACCCGCCGCATGAGCTGCGCTTGAGGCGATTTCAGTTCTTCGACTCCGGCGCCGGAAATCAGCGAGACATAGCCCGGCACCAGAGGCAGCACGCAAGGTGAGAGAAATGAAATCAATCCGGCAAAGAATGCGGCGATAGGAAGTGGGAGGCTCGACATGCGCTCTTAATTGTGCCCCTTATTGTGCACCTTCATTGTAACTGGCGGGCTTACACCCCGTAACCCATCAGACGCTTTAAGCAGCGTTTGGTTTCAAAGCCGAGCTACCGCACAGGTTTAGCGGGGCTCTTCCGTCGTCTTCGAAGAGGGAGCGGGGATGGCTTCATTGGCTCCCGGGGGCGATCCCGAGAAGATTTTATGTAGAAAAGCAATCGGCATCGAAGCGGTAACGGCGACGCGGTCGCCTTCCTGCTTCACTTTCAAGGTGTCGAATAGAGCTTTCACATCAGCGTCGGTTCCGTGAGTTCCGACGGAGACTTCGGCCGACCGTGCCATCAGCAGAAAGGTATTGACCTTCTCCGCGATGGCGCTGGCGCCGGCTTCGGATTGTGCGAAAGCTTCGGCGCGGAGACGAACCGCTTCCGGCAATAAATGCAGCGGGCTGAGAGCGCTGGCGGAGACGACAACTGTGGCAGGCCGGGCAAAGACAATGCTCCAGTCAGCAAGCGCTGGAGATGACGGATCGATGCGGGCAATTACCCAGGCCAGGCTGGCCAACTGAACATTTTTGTAATATTGGCGCAGGAAGGCAGGCCCGCCAAAGGGAGAGGCCAGTCGCTGTGAGCGGTCGACGATTCCTTTAATTACTGCGTCGTCTACGTGATTGGAGGCGGCCAGGGAATCCGCGCTCAATACAGCGGCACGAACCAATCTGTTTTCCACTGGAATCGTGAAGATTTCGACGGAATGATAGTTTTCCACCGAGCGCGAGATTTGGCGAAAATAAGCGGTGAGCCGCTGGCTCTGAAATTTGCCTTCGAAAACTTCCGAGAAACAGACTTCCGGCGAAGCTCCCCCGGTACCTCCGCCCGGCCAACTCGCGGGGTAATGAATAGCAAAGGCAGCTTCGTCGAGATCGCGCTCGAATTCAACCCCGGTTTGCTGGATGAACCGCTCGTATTCGGGGTCGTGGGTTACCTGGGGTAGTGCATGGCCCGAGTTGGCGCGGCGCACCGTTTTCAAGTCCAGGTAGAAGAAGCCATCCGCGCTTGGTAATAGACGCACCGGTTCGGGAGGAGCAATTTTGCGAAGCTCAACGGCGAGCGTAACCGCAGCCACGATCGCCAGGACCGCGAGCACGATGGGGAAGGTGCGCCTAATTCGCATGGAATGCGGTAGGGCTGAATGATAACACTCCTTGCGGAGCGAGCTGGCGGGACGCGAGTATAGCCGGGTCTCAAGGCCCGCCAGGACTTCTTCGGACTGAACTGGAGGGGAGCCGCGTAACCGAGCTTCAGACCTACTGGCGTTTTATTGCGTGCCAGGTTCGGGCTGTGATATCTTCTTTGTTTGTCCCGGACATCTGGAAGGGATATGGGGTATACTTGTGCCCGTAGGGCACTTGTGCCTTAATGCTGGCGTAGCTCAGTTGGTAGAGCATCTGATTTGTAATCAGAGGGTCGGGGGTTCAAGTCCCTTCGCCAGCTCCAGAT
>JASHQM010000109.1 GCA_030039165.1 Candidatus Sulfotelmatobacter sp.
TTGGAACCGCCGAAGGATGGCGGCCTAATCTATTCCAGCACAAGGGCGGATTCGCATGGCAACCTCCAACCGTGGTCTGTTGCCTGGTGGCTCGACAAGGCAAACTGACCGTCTTAAAACCTAAGATTCGGGCAAACGAAGCAGAATGTCTTAAATCTGCCGCTTTTACCTACAGTCGCTTCTTCGCACCTGCTCCAATAAACACCTGATATCGTGGCTTTACGAATTCACCATAACGTTGTAACCAGCCGTTCTTCGTCAAGCCGACTCGTTGAGCGAAATCGCCCGCGCAAACGAACCTCGCACGAATGGAGGATTCTCCGCAATGCAGGAAGGTCCCGTCCAAATACCGACCGCGACCTACCGATTGCAGTTCAACAGAACCTTTACTTTCCGTGACGCCGCTGAACTGGTTCCCTACCTCGCAGCGCTCGGCATCAGCCATTGCTATGCTTCACCTTATTTGCGCGCGCGGCCGGGCAGCATGCACGGCTATGACATCGTTGATCACAATGCGCTGAATCCGGAAATCGGCTCTCCCGAGGACTACGAGGATTTTGTTGCCGAGCTGCACCGCTACGGCATGGGACAGATTCTCGACATCGTTCCCAATCACATGGGTGTAATGGGCGGCGATAACGCCTGGTGGCTTGACGTTCTGGAAAATGGCGAAGCCTCCGACTACGCAGAATTCTTCGATATCGACTGGGACCCCATCAAAGACGAATTACAGGGCAAGGTTCTGATTCCGATTCTTGCCGATCAGTACGGCAACGTGCTCGAGAGTGGTGAGCTGAAGCTCACATTCGACATCGAACGCGGGGAGTTCAGTATTTCTTACCAGCAGCATCGTTTTCCCGTCGATCCGGCGGAGTATCCACGAATTCTAAGTTTTCGCCTCGACGCTTTGCGGGAAAGGCTGGGCGCGACGCACGAAGATTTTCTGGAATTACAGAGCATCATTACCGCTTTCGGCCATCTTCCCCCGCGGCGAGGCTTAAGCCTGGAACAGCCAGCCGAACGCAACCGCGAAAAAGAAGTTCAGAAGCGCCGCCTGGCGGCTCTGTGCGCCCGATCGCCGGAGGTCAAAGATGCTTTGATAAAAAACGTCCAAAGCTTCAACGGGAATCCCAACGATCCACATAGCTTCGACAACCTGCACGAGTTGATTAAGGCTCAGGTTTACCGGCTGGCGCAGTGGCGCGCTGCCGCGGACGACATTAATTACCGCCGTTTTTTCGACATCAATGAGTTGGCTGCTCTGCGCATGGAGAACGAGGCGGTGTTCAAGAGTACTCACAAGTTCATTCTTGAGCTGGTATCGCAGGGGAAAGTCAATGGATTGCGCATCGACCACCCCGACGGCCTCTACGATCCCAAGAAATATTTTTATGAATTAACCAGCGACATCGCCGCCGGGCGTGGTCCACAAGGCAAGCAGGCATACGTAGTCGCCGAGAAGATTCTCACCGGCCAAGAGCAACTGCGTAAAGACTGGCCCATTCAAGGTACGACCGGCTACGAGTTCGCCAACCTGGTCAACGGATTGTTCGTCGATCAGAGCTCAGCCGACAAAATGGAGCGCATCTATCGATCTTTTACGGGAAAGAGAGACGAGTTCCGCGATCTTGTTTATAACTGCAAAAAGCTGATTCTCAAACTAGGCCTGGCCAGCGAACTCAACGTCCTGGCGAATCTGCTCAGCCGCATTGCTCTGGCCAACCGGCACACCTGCGACTTCACTTTGAACAGCTTGCGCAGTGCGCTGGCGGAAATTATTGCCAGCTTTCCCGTATATCGCACATATGTCAAATACGGGGAAATCTCCGCTGACGACCGCCGCTATATCGAGCAGGCCGTCTCCGCAGGGCGAAAAAGAAGCAACGCCGCCGATCTGAGCGTGTTTGATTTTATTCGCCGGATTCTGCTGATTGAAGTGAATGGCAAAGAACCGGAGTATTACCGCCGTGCTATCACCCGCTTCGCTATGAAGTTCCAGCAAGTGACGGCGGCGGTCATGGCCAAGGGAGTGGAAGATACAGCGTTTTACCGTTATTACCGCCTGATTTCTCTCAACGAAGTCGGCGGGAATCCCGGAAAATTCGGCGCCAGCGTGGAGGAATTTCATGCCGCAAATCGCCGGCGATTGGATTCCTGGCCGCATTCGATGCTGTCCAGTTCGACTCACGACTCCAAGCGATCGGAGGATGTCCGCGCCCGCATCAACGTGCTCTCCGAGATTCCCGGCGAGTGGCGCCTGAAACTGCGACGCTGGCGGAACTGGAACCGGGGCCGGAAGAGCCTGATCGACGACAAGGCCGCTCCCACACGCAATGATGAGTATCTTCTTTATCAGACGTTGGTGGGGGCGTGGCCGCAGGACAGTGAGAATCTCGACGACGCCGGCTGGCAGAAATTTTGTCAGCGCATTGAGCAATACATGCTGAAGGCCGCGCGGGAAGCCAAGGAACACACCAGTTGGGCGAATACGAATGCCGGCTACGAAGGGGCGCTCTCGCGCTTCGTGAAAACGATTCTCGACCGTAGGGCCAGGAACCAACTTCTGCCCGATTTTGCCGAGTTCGCTAGACGTGTCGCGCGCATCGGCGCCCTCAATAGCCTGTCACAATGTGTTTTGAAACTCGCCTCGCCCGGGGTGCCCGATATCTACCAAGGCAACGAGCAGCTGGAATTCAGCCTTGTCGACCCCGACAATCGGCGCCAAGTAGATTATGCACTGCGTAAACAGCGGCTTGCCAGACTGCGAAATACTAATCAATCGCCACAGGCCTTGCTTGATGTCGCCCGCGATCTTGCTGTCCACGTCGACGACGGCAGGGCGAAGTTGTACCTGACCGCGAAAACTCTCTGTCTCAGGAAAAACGAGCCCGACTTGTTTTGCATCGGGAGCTACACGGCTTTGCAGGCGACGGGCCCACGCGCAACCCATATCGTTGCCTTTGCACGCGAGCGCAACGGACGCTCGGCAATTGTCGCCGCCCCACGGATGAACGCGACGCTCCTGGGGCAGGATCGCAATACCTTCGCCGACGAGGCGCTGTGGTCTGAGACTTATATTCAGGTACCCGCCACTCAAGCGGCTTGCTATCACAATCTGTTCACTGGCGAATGCGTTCCGATTAGTGGCGCTCAGGGCGTCCGGTCGTTGGCAGTGGCGAAACTGTTGCGCTGCTTTCCGGTAGCGCTGCTCGTGAGCGAGCCGATGCTACGCGATGATGCGTGTACCGCAAGTTGAAGCTCGCACCGGACGGAAGTAGCCTGGTCAGGGCTCAGTCTGCCGACGCACAAGCAGCCTCCAGTAAGCGAGAAGCAAACGCATAGAATGCTAGACTTTTAGCTTGATCCACGCGATTCCCTCGTTGCGCCGGCCTCCCAGAAATCCAATATGATCTACGCCGATCAGCGCTGGATTGGAAACCACGGCATCGGCCGTTTTGCTCGCCATGTGCTGGCGGAGCTTGATTATCGTCCGGTTTCGCTCACCTCGAATCCGGCCGCGCCGTTCGACTCTTTGCGGCTATCGCTTGCGCTCGTGAAGTTGACCTCCCGTGATCTGTTCTTTTCGCCCGGCTACAACACCCCTTTGTTCTGCTCCTCGCCCTTCATCTTCGCTATTCACGACCTGAGCCATGTTTTTTGCCCGGAGAACACCAGCCCAGCCATTCGCCTGTACTATGCGACTATCATGAAGCGCGCCTGTCGCCGCGCCGCCAGGATACTCACAGTTTCTGAATTCACCAGGACACAAATCGCCGACTGGTCTGGAGTGCGGGCGGAGAAAGTTGTCAACGTCGGCTGCGGAGTCGACGCTGCATATCAGCCGGAGGGAGACGTGTATGGTTTGCCGTTTTCCTATCTTTTATGTGTAAGCAACCGCAAAAAGCACAAGAACGAGTTTCGAGTCGTAGAAGCTTTTGCCAAAGCGGCCCTGAATGAGAAGACCCATCTGGTGTTCACGGGCGAACCAACGGCTGATCTCATAAATTGGGCAGAACGCTGGGGCATCAAATCACGCGTCGACTTTGTTGGCGAAGTTCCCGAAGCACAACTGCCATCGCTTTATCGGGGCGCTTTAGCGCTAATCTTCCCTTCTCTTTACGAAGGATTCGGCTTGCCCGTGCTGGAAGCCATGGCGTGCGGTACGCCGGTGGTCACTTCAAATGTTACGGCCCTGCCAGAGATCGCCGGAGACGCCGCCTTGTTGGTGAATCCTACTTCGATAGATGAAATAGCTGCTGGGATCGGAAATATTACGGGCGATGATTCATTACGCGGGGACCTAAAGAAAAAAGGATTGGCGAGGGCCAGGAAATTCTCGTGGCAGGAAACATGTGGCCAAGTGCGCCAGACCCTGGCTAGCGGATAAATCCAATCCCAGATCGAGGAATCTAGCGGCAGTTACATGTTCCGTCAGCGGAAGTGCTGCCGGTGCAGTATCCGGGCTGCCCGCTCGATTTCCAACAAGCGACGTGGCCCGCACCTCCGGAGGCGTTCTGCTCCGGCCCTAATATATATCCGGAAACATTTATAAGGAGAGCGTAGTCCGTACAATTCGTCGTCGGTTGCTCCTGGCCCAGGTTCAGCAATGATCCGGCGCATGAGCTCGCGTTGAACTCGGGGT
The DNA here is from genome assembly GCA_030039165.1 of Candidatus Sulfotelmatobacter sp. Classification (GTDB taxonomy): domain Bacteria; phylum Acidobacteriota; class Terriglobia; order Terriglobales; family Acidobacteriaceae; genus Sulfotelmatobacter. The sequence continues at coordinate 4,643 of JASHQM010000109.1, forward strand.
TCGAGTAGCCGGGGGATTGTCCGACAGAGTCGATGAGCACCTCCCCAGCGAGAAATCCTTTGGCAAAAACATACGGCGATACACTCAGCCCGGTGTTGTTGTAGATTTGCACGTTATCCATACGCCAGTTCCAGGCTGGGGCGGATAGATTAACCATCTGCACGTTTCCCGCTCGCTCGGCCGTTTCCGCATATACCGAGTCAAGTGTGATATGCCGGATTGCGCCCGGTCCCGTTGTACTTAGAAAGACTGACCCATTTCCCATGTCGACGAATGCGTCGCGAAACGAGATGGTGTAGTCCGACTCGGTGGCTCCCTGGTCCAGCACAACCATCCTGCCTGACCCGGAGAAGACTGTACGTGCGCCGCTCACATTCACTTTCGACATTGACGTCGGGGATGGGACAAGCGTTATATAGGGCGACACGAACGCGGGAGTATTGGCTGCGGACAGGTAGAGATTGCCATTGGTTGGAACTAGGTCTGTTTCGAAATGGCAGTTGTGAAAGTCGGACTGTTCATAGCCGTACAGTGCGACGTTGTACGCTCCATGCGTAACGAAGAAATCGCTTTCAAAGATATGTGCGATTGCGAAGGAATTGCCGCTGGACCCGCTGCGCCCCGCGAGGACGTTGATAAACGGGGCAAGGTCCGGCCATTGCCGGAGTGAGCCCCAGAAGGCTATGTTTGAAATCTGGTTGTACGCTGAACCGGAAATGTCGACTCCGACCGTTGGTGCACTGTTGTTTACCTTGCCCGGGTCAGTGACAGCCAGGGCGTAAAGGTCGGTGCCTCCGTATGCGTCTCCGTAAATCTTGATGTTATTTCCCGTCCAGCTGAGACCGTGGTGCAGATAGCCGCCACCGCTCGGTATATAGAGGGCGTGGGCGTGAGACACCGCGTGGTTGTAAGCATTTTGCAGAGCAGCCGTGTCATCTGTGGCCCAGAAGATGCTTTTCCCTGTGACGGTTGTAGCCGCGTTATTCGCCAGAGACACGCTGCTGGCTGAGTTATAGGACGAAATTGTCGAGGACAACGATGCACCGGAGGTGCCCGCGCCTTGGACATATATGGTCTTGCCGACGTCGATGCTTGCGAAGGGAGCGCTCGTACAAGTTAGTGCCGACGACCCTGCAGTGATGGAGCAACGGCCAATGGCCATCCGAACATTGCCCTTGGCCCCGAAGCACGACTTCACGTTCACAGGTAAGTTCGGGTCGCAGGTCTGCGCCTGGCAGACGGTTCCTGCCAACAGGCCTAAGCACAGTGCGGCGGCTGCAATCGGTCTAAACACATCTCGTGTCCTCTCGCCTCAGGGTGGCGGGACAGCTCTGAATGCGCAATAGCAGAAAAGATTCCGGCGGGGCGGGGGAAGGCCATGCGCGCGGGAGCCAAAGACGAGCTCTCGGATCAGTGACGCAGAGCGTGTGCCTTGCGACTTTCAGCTAACCGGATGGACTTGCACAACTGAACGTGTAAGAATCGTCGGAAGCCTGACACTGACTAACACTGACTCTCGAAAATCCTAGAGAATCTATGCCCGTATTGGATCAATCAGTGCGCAAACTGCGCAGGCAAATATTTTCAAACGACTGGCCGCTGGACGAGGAGATCCGCGAAACCTCAGCGCCCGTGCCATCTCACCATTTCTTGGCGAATCCCTCCGGTCAGTACCTGTATGTCTACCTCACACGGTTCGTGAAGGCCCTGTCTGAGCGGCACTTCGGCCGTCCATTCGGCCAATTGTCCGTGCTCGATTGGGGATGCGGAAAAGGCCACGTGAGTAAACTCATTCGCGATTTGGCACCAGGGCGCCTTAATAGTTGTGATCTCTTATCTGAGCGGGACGATTCTACGTTCGGCCAGGAAGTTCCCCTCATCCAACGCTTTGGTATTCAGGTCAAGCCGCTGGAACACGAATATGTCCTGCCCTACGATTCGGCTAGCTTCGATATCTTGCTGAGCGTCGGAGTTCTGGAGCACGTTTCCCACGAGCGCGAATCGCTTGTAGAAATTGTTCGGGTCTTGAGGCCGCGCGGACTATTCTTCTGCTTCTTTCTCCCGACCAGGCTTTCCTGGACGCAGCAAGTCTGCCGCTGGCTGGGCGATCATTATCACGACCGGCTGTACACCGAAGATCGCGTTAGAAAAGTCGTGAGCGAGGCTGGACTGGAGTTGCTTGACCTTTGGTACCGGCAACTTTTGCCGAAAAACACGCCCCACTATCCTAAATTCCGGTCATTCGAAAGGTTCGATCAGCTCATGACCGAAAATACGCCACTTCGCTATTTCGCCACGAATATGGAGTTTGTAAGTGTGAAGCCGTAGACGGCCACCATCCGCTGGGTGCCTATCAGTGAACGCTTTAGTTCACAAATGAGCGCTGCCAGTTGAAAGCCGCGTCCGCACGGATGGAGTAAAGAAACGCTGCACACAAATGCAAACCCAGGAAAACAGGTAAATGCCCCCGAGAACATAAAGTCCCGAAAAACCGGATGTGATGGCCAGTGATCCGGCGACGCCAAGCAGCATGGTAGAGGCAAAAGCTTTTATCATGGAGGCGTGCGGCCCATCCAAGGCACGCTTAACGTCTGTATCGACTAGTCGCGATACTAGTCCCAACATAAGCCCTACAGCAATCACACCGAGTACGCCAAAATTAAAGAAACCTTCCCCAAAAACTCCTGGCCGTAGTCCAGGGTGCACCTGCGGATCAAAGCCCACGGTTGAGGCCGTTAACACTCCCAGCCCCCACGTGTCGCGAAAATTGGAGGCCACGCGCGGCAGGAACGACATCAGAGCCGCAAGGTAGGTCTTGCCTGCCCAGGGTACGTGGTTCCAATTCGAATATATCCACGCGAAGTCCCGCAAATCCGAAAAGGTGTTCCCATAGAGGACCAAGAAGGCAAATGAAGCAAAGAACTCATTCGGAGAATAGTCACCTGCACGTAAACTGCCGAGATAAAATCCTACGGCAGTAATGAGAACAATGAATGTTGTGAGGCGGAAGAGGCTGATTCGACCGCGCAACTTCATGAAATAACAAATCAGTACGCTCAAGTAAATACCGGCCAGGCTGCTCCGTGAGCCAAAAAACAGAAGGCCGAATGTAAGGAGTAATGTACAGAGCAGCAGGACACGTTCTTTCTTTTCCGTGTACCGCGCCAGACAATGTGAGCCGATAATGACGGAGTAATTCGAGATCAGCAGGGCGACAGGGCGCCACTGCGGGTTTTCGAACGTGAAATGGCGCAGGTCAAAGCCGAGACCGACCTGTGAAAAATAGAAAGCAAGAATCAGGGACTGCAAAATTAGACACAATACTGCCTGAAACAGCAGGACGCTCTTTGATGACATCATCATGAGCGAACATCGCGGCACAAGTTCCAGCAATTCAACCAAGCTTCGGCGCGCACCAATCCCAGCACGAAGCCTCCATAACGCTCCCCCGATGAGGATCGAGAAATAGCCGCAAAGTGTGATCAGGAAAATCACCGGCATAACCTGCACGACCGCGTCCATGTCGCCGCCGAGAACAATCTTGTTTAATTCGTTCTTGGCGAACGGCAGCAAGATCATGTTTGGGAGGACGCACACAAAAAAGAGCTGCACGTGCCAGAAATCGATGCGATAACCCTTGCGGTAGCACTGGAAATAGTAGGAGATCGCGAACAAAGCGATGGCAAGCAAGTCGAGAGTATAAAGAACGCTCCAGGGCACGGATTCGAGAGCGCTCAACATTATCTTATCCGCGGAGACACGGGGGACATTTCGCGGTAATCACGGATTCCCATCCGGACGCTCTTGCAACGTGAAAACTCAAGTCTTAGCAGTCGCCGGCCTACGCGCACGGTCACGAATAACCAGGACGCCAGAATCGGGATCGGGGAATGCAGATGCAACATGCGTAAAACAGAAGCGGTCAGATGACGGTCAATAATCAGCTTATTCCCTCCAGTACTCGCATTCACTTTATGCAGTACGTGAGAATTTGGAGCAGCGGCGAGATGCCATCCGTTTTTTCGCAATCGCAGGCAAAGCTCCGCATCCTCACAGTACATGAAAAAGCCTTCGTCTAAAACACCCACATCTTCTAATGCCTTCCGCGCTATCAAGAGACTGGTGCCGTTCAAATACTGAAACCACTCATCTTTATGCGGCACAGTGGTGATGCCGGCGTAGCCAATCCAGAGCTTAACGCGTCCTCCCGCCCATGCCTGTACCCTGGAGGGAGCATCGGCAAAATAGCAAATCGAGCCGACCGCTCCGATTCGCTTATTGGACAGGGCCCTTTCAACGAGCGCTGAGATCGCTTCGGGCGCCGGTTTCGTATCGTTGTTCAATAGCCAAACATAATCGGCGTCGTGGGCAAGAGCATAGCGAATTCCAATGTTGTTTCCTCCCGCGAACCCCAAATTTTCCCTGCTCTCTAGCATGAGAATTTCGGGATATGCCTGCCGTATCCTCGCAACTGAGTCGTCAGTGGAAGCATTATCGACGACGATTATTCTGATCTCTGGATAGGTGCACTGCTGCACGGCCAGGAGGCACTCGAGCGTATCGCGCCAGCCATTCCAATTAAGAATGATGCAGCTTACGTGTGGGTTTTCCTTCAATCGATGCGCTTAGTATAAAGGAGAAAAGCCTCATCCGGCTTTTGACATACGCTGAGGCTGGTATTGTATTTCAAACCTCTTCGCTGGATTTCCAGCTGAGGGTGTGCGCCGCAGCGCCATGCAAACTAAAACTGCCAGGTAATGCCCGGATAAAGACTGGGCACGCGATAAGCCCGGTACGCAGTTTGATTGACAGGCGAAATTTGCATCTGCCACACGACTTGCGGAGTAGCAGTTTGCGTGACCTCCTGTACTTGAGAAGCGACCCCGGAAGCAGGTGGGACCAAGGGGGCATTCAAATCAAACTCGACATTGCCGTTCTCCAACTGATTGATGCTGCCCCCCCAGATTCCGAACCATGGCAGGGGATCGGTCCAGTTTATATTGGCCATCATAGTTGCTTCGTCAACATTGAAAATCACTGGACGCGAGTAGCAGGCGTCAGGCGCAGGAGGAGGCACTTCTTGACAGACATCGCCATTATTATCGAGTACGCGGTTATCTCCATTGTCCCAAACTGCTAGCGTAATTTGCTGGCCATCCTGGCTTATGATCGAAGGAAAATGCTGGAAGGAAAACCAAAGCGCAGGATCGGTGGTCACCGCGCCATTCTGCGTCAACGTAAAGTCGCCCTGGTAGCCAAGGTGCCAAAGGATGTTACCGCTGCCGGTTCCATTGTTGTAGTCCAGTTTGAGAATCCACGACTGGTGGCGCATGGAAATCAGGATATTGCCGTCGGCAGTGTACTGAAGCGCATTGCTGTGGGTCCAATCGGGCAGGCCATTTAAGTGACGGTTGACATCGAGCCAGTCGAAGGCGTTCCAGCCCCACACCGGGTTCCAGTTCTGATCCAGATCAATTAAGCCATCGCCCAGCATGGGAACAACGCCGGGGTATCCCGTAACGTTGCTGACATCTTTCGTGAAATTCACGAGCACGATCAGATGGCCATTCGGCAATGGCAGCAGATCGTGATGCATGTTGGCTGGAACAAAATCAAATCCAGCAGCCTGAACCTTTTGCGCGAGCACACTGATATCCATCTCCCGAATTGTGTTGCCTGCTAGGTCCACCTCACGCAGGAGAGAATCCGGGCCGCTCACCAAACTGAAAATTAAATGCCCGTTGGGCAGAAACTTAATGGTTTCTGGTGAATAGGGGTAGGCCATTGGGTAGTACCAGATGGGATTCCCATTGCGGTCGATAAAGAAAGCTTGCATCAGGTTGTCGTTCGCCGAGATTACGTCAACCAACTCGATTCCCGGATTCTCGGGAGAACTCGCGGAAGGATTCGGGCGTGCTATGGTCAATGTGGGGAAAGGCATGTTCGAAGGCAGGGCGCCCGTAGTGAAGGTGATATCGGCGCTAGTCGTCACACTCGTGCCGCACTGGCTCTGCTGCGCCATGTGGTAGGTCGTTGAGGCTTGCATACCAGCCACAAGAATGCTGGTCGGACCCGCACCTGCCGTCGGGTACCAGGCCGTCCTTCTCCCGTAAGAGGTGTCGGGGCCGAACTCCACACTGACTGCGCCGCCACACGAGGTGTAGCCTTCGTATTCTGCCACCAGAGGATTCTGCGTATGGTTTACGGATTGTGATTGTGAGCCGCTACCACAGCCGAGGTTGAAGGTAAAAAGCGATAAAATTAACACCGTGACGGGCAAATGAAGCGGACTGTTTTTTCTCATTGTTCGATTGTGGCCTGTCCTGAGACGGAAGCCAGACAGGGGAGATTGTGCTTAGCTTCCGAAATATTTGCGCGGAATCATACCTTAGAACCTGTCGCCAAAGCAAATAAAATTAGAAGCATTAGAAATTGGGGTTTTTTGAATTCCGTCTCGGAGGACGACCGGCTACGTTCCGCCTGCCTCACTTATTCATCGGCGGTTAGGAGCTGCTAGCGAATCATCAGGTCTTTGGCGATACTTTTCCATCCTGATGAGTAACGCCAATAATTCCCTTTGAATGCCTCGCGGACGACCTTCGGGATTCTGCTAATCATCCCACCCGGTAATCGGGCTCGGTGCTCAAGATGTGAAACCTTTCTCTTGATCTCGTTTCGTGCACAAACCGCGTTCGGGAATTTATCCTCGTGCAACTCCAATCTCTCATCGAGTTGACGAAATCGTTCGGTCTGATCGAGGTAGGAATCAGCTCGCGTGTTTCGTGCCCGTGCCATTTGTTGACGCAAGCTGAACGGCCCTGGGCCCATTTGCTGCGCGCCGTGTTGTCGGTATTGCATGAGCGGCTCGGAAATCAAGCGAAATGGGCCAAATGCAGCCAGTAGAAATGATATCCAGGCGTCATGAATATGGCCTTCTGGAATGGGGGTTGCGAGATCGAACAATTCCCTCCGGAATGCCATGGTCGCGCCAGTCACAACTGGATGTTTCACTAGAACTTTTAAAGCATGGCCGTTCGCGAATTCATTTTGCTCCGAGCGGTTGAACGAGAAGGTACTCCAAAGGCGTAATCCCACTAGCCGTGTGTTGTCGTCAATCATATCGGCATCGCTAAAAGCCAATGCTATCGAGCGAGACTGCGCAAAAGTGTTATCGATTTGCTCGAGTTTTTGTGGATACCAGACATCGTCTTGATCCGCCAGCGCGACAATCTTACTTTGACATAGCGAGATCGCCTGCTCAAAGTTTTTCGTGGAGCCAAGATTCCGCTCGTTAATCAGGAGTCGAGTGGGGAACCGTGCGCGGCATGCAAACTCTCTTATTAGCTCGAGGGAACCATCCGATGAACCATCATCACAGATTACGACTTCGTCGGGAGTTCTCGACTGGGATCGTATGCTCTCGAGTTGCGCGCCCAGAAACCGTTTTCCGTTAAATGTGCACATCGCCACAGAAATGGTGAGCTCATTCATGTTCGGTAAAACGGCAGACAAGGGTGGTTTTAAGAGAATCCAAGCTGCATTCTACCCTGATAATGCAGTTAGAAATGAATGATCCGACATCCGCCACTCGTTCTCGGCTGTCCTGCTGCGAGTTCGATATAATCTCAGTTTGGGCGATCACTCACTGTATTCGCCTCGAAGCAGTCCGGGTCGCGCAATTGCCGTCCTTAAGGTGCGCGGATGGACAGAGTGCAGACATACACCGCAAGGAACAAGGTCGCTATGGGGAAAACAGCATTAATCACGGGAATCACCGGCCAAGATGGTTCCTACCTGGCTGAACTGCTGCTGAATAAGGGTTACGTGGTGCACGGCATTAAGCGCCGCTCCAGCAGTTTCAATACTTCCCGCATCGACGATGTTCTTCCAGACTGGCACGAGCGCGAGGCAAAGCTGTTTTTGCATTTCGCCGATCTTTCGGACTCGACCAGTCTGGTTCGACTGCTCTACCGACTCCAGCCAGATGAAATTTACAACCTGGGAGCTCAGAGCCACGTTCTGGTCAGCTTTGAAATTCCGGAGTATACGGCCGATGTCACTGCTCTTGGCACGGTTCGCCTGTTGGAAGCTGTCCGGGAGTCGCGGATCAAGACCAAGTTTTATCAAGCCTCAAGCAGCGAAATGTTCGGAAAGGCAGTTGAAACTCCGCAACGCGAAACTACGCCGTTTCGCCCCTGTAGTCCGTACGGTTGTTCGAAGCTGTTTTCGTACTGGACGACAGCAAATTATAGGGAAGGTTACGGTCTGTTCGCGTGCAACGGCATTCTTTTCAATCACGAATCCCCGCGACGTGGGGAAACCTTTGTGAGCCGCAAAATCACTCGCGCGGTAGCCAGGATTCGCGCCGGATTGCAGCCGCAACTCTATTTGGGCAATCTTGATGCCAAGCGTGACTGGGGGTACGCACCGGAGTACGTCGAAGCGATGTGGCGCATGATGCAGCTTGATGAACCGGACGATTTTGTTGTGGCAACCGGTGAAACTCATACGGTGCGCGAGTTTGTGCAGATCGCCTTTGATTACGTGGGCCTCGATTGGCAGAAATATGTGGAAATCGACCAAAAATATTTCCGTCCTAACGAGGTGGATGTTCTCCAGGGCGACGCCAGTAAGGCTGAACGTATGTTCGGATGGCGACCTCGCGTGAAATTTGACAAGTTGGTCAAACTGATGGTCGATGCCGACAGCAAGTTGCTCCAGGATCAATTGGATGGGCGGGCTCTGCGGGAACCTCTCGTATCGGAGTGAAGAGAAGCAACGAGGTCCGACACCGTTGGTGCGCCGCCGCTTCCAATAAGCAAATTGCGTTATCGAGGCGCTCGTGTGACAGTCAGTTCTCTCTTATGCGCGCTGCTGCGAGTATGTCCTTGCGCGCAGTCGATATCATCCCCTTCGATGTCAGTTGACTAAGCGCGTGAAGGGTTTCGGCAAAATAAAATGGTTGTCCTGCGGCAACTCCACTGAATGAATGTCTCCTGGAACATCAAGTTGAAATCCGCCTTCAAGTTCGACCTAGGTGCGAATTTTGCTGGGGTCGTTTGGTCGGCCCTCATGCAATTCGTATTCGTTCCTCTTTACCTGAAGTACTTGGGGATTGAAGCATTCGGACTAATTGGCTTTTATTTGATATTACAAGCCATCATCCAGGTCCTAGACTTTGGATTAAGCCCGACGATGAATCGGGAAATGGCGCGCTACTCAGTACAGCCTGAGAAGGCGCCGGAAGCTCGCGACCTGGTGCGTACTCTGGAAGCGGGCTACTGGTTGGTCGGGGTCGCTATCGGCGTAGTTACAATCGCCTTGGCGCCCCTGATAGCCACACACTGGATCAGGGCCGGTTCCATTCCAGTGCGGGTTATTCAGCATACTGTGATGCTGATGGGTGTATTAGCTGTTTTCCAGTGGCCAGGCAGCTTTTACCAGGGCGGCTTGATGGGGCTTGGCCGCCAGGTTCTCTTCAACGGACTGAACATTCTTTTTTCGACGCTCTCGAGTGCGGGATCGTTTCTGGTTCTGGTTCTTGTTTCCCCTACCATTCAGGCGTTCTTCCTATGGCTCATAGGAATCAATGCTCTTCGGATGCTTGTGTTCGCCGCTGCTCTCTGGCGGAGTCTACCCGCGGCAGATCGTCCTTCCCGCTTCGACTTGGACCGACTGCGCAGCATCAGGCGCTTCGCGGCGGGGATGACTGGCATTTCCGTCTGTGCCTTGATTCTGATGCAACAGGATAAACTTATCGTGAGCAAGTTATTCAGCCTCAAAATACTAGGCTACTACTCGTTAGCAGCTATGTTCGGAGGCGGATTATCAATGATCGTGACTTCCGTCTTCAACACAATCTTTCCACGGTTTTCCGCGTTAGCAGCTAGCGACGAAAATGCGCTCCGGGATCTTTACTATCGTTCCACAGAACTGATGGCGGTGCTCATTTTTCCGCTGGCTGCCGTGTTGGTACTATTTTCAACTCAGATTCTGCAACTGTGGACTAGAAACACAGCGGTTGCCCAGAATGCCGGGACGATCATGGCACTCCTCGTGATCGGATCCGCACTGAACGGGCTTTTGAATCCCTCCTATGCATTACAGCTGGCCTACGGGTGGACCAGCATAGGACTTCGCATCAACATTTTTTTGGTTTGCGTAAGTCTTCCGGCGACCTGGCTCCTTGCTCGACATTACGGCCCGGTGGGTGCTGCGGCCGTGTGGCCCGCCCTGAATGCAATGTATCTGATGATCTCGCTTCCATGGACGCATCGTAGATTGTTGAGGGGAGGGGCGTTCAAACGTTACGCCGAAGCGAGTTTGCCGCTTGTTCCCATCCTGTTGATCGCGCTCTTGGGCAAACTGGTAATCGCCGATTTCATGTCGGCGCCGGCGATAATTTCCGTAATATCGGCCGTACTTCTTTGCGCAACAGCGGCAGCGGCGTTCGCAGCGCCCTCAATCAGGCCATGGTTGATTAGCCAGATAGTGCGAGGGAGAACGTCATCTTAAGGAAGTTTAGAGTAAGAACCCGATCGACGGTCAGCATCGTTCGTAATCCCCGGGGGATACCATGTTCGTGAGTTACGCGCAGAATTTCGAGGACGTTATGCTTAACCGCGTCTTCGGAAACTTGGGGGGTGGTTTTTATATTGACGTAGGAGCCTGGCATCCTGATGTCGATTCGGTTACGAAACACTTTTATGAGATGGGTTGGAGTGGTGTCAACATTGAGCCCTCAAATTCTTATTTCAAGCTTCTGAAAAAGCGGCGTAAGCGCGACGTAAACTTGCAGTTGGCGATTGGAAGATCAACGGGAACCTCGGATTTTTTCGAAGTGCAAGGAAGCGGTCTGTCCTCGTTAGGAGAGAATTCCGCTACGCGCGCCAAGCGATACGGGTTTTCTTCGCGGCGGTACCAAGTGCAAGTGGTCACGCTGCAAACGGTTTGTGAAGAGTATTGCGCGGGCAGGCCCATCTCTTTTCTTAAAATTGACGTTGAGGGTTCTGAAAAAGACGTTATCGAGAGTCTCGATTGGCGAAAACATCGTCCCCTTGTCGTCGTGGTGGAAGCCGTACATCCCGATACAAGGGAGCCCATGTGGGATTCTTGGGAGTCGACACTGTTTGGGGCCGATTACGTTTTCGTTTGGTTTGATGGGATCAACAGATATTATCTCAGAAAGGAAAACGAGGACTTAAGCAAGCATTTTCAGGTTCCTCCAGGACTAGTGGACGGTTTCGTTATCAAATCCAGTCATCCGCTTTCTATGCGCCTTGGCGCAAAATTCCGACTGGCTCTGAAGGAACTTATTCGCCCAGGGGTTTATAACCTTGCGGCGAAAATTCATAGTTTGGTGAAGGGATAATTCCTTCCGGTCTTGGGCGGGGTCATCTCAAACAGATGGTAAAATTGTCCGTTTGCATCCCGGTATACAACTTCGGCGCATTCGTGGGTCAGACCCTTGACTCCGTTCGCGCCCAGTCCGAGTCAGCTCTGGACGCGGTTGAAATTTTTGTAGTGGATGGAGCCTCCAGCGATGACACCGCCGACGTTGTCAGAAAGCGTGCGGTTGGATGGAGCCAGTTGAGATATGTGCGACTGCCCCAGCGGGGTGGGATCGATGCCGATCTTGCTGAAAGTATTCGCTTGGCGAGCGGTGAATATTGCTGGTTACTCAGTGGCGACGACCTGATGCGAGAGGGTTCGTTCCCACGGGCGTTGCAGTGGCTGCGAGAGGGGCACGACGTTTATCTGTGCAGACACTCCAATTGCGATTTGACCATGAAGTTCCTCAATGAGCACCCCGTATTGCGGGACAATTCTGTGCGGATCGTGGAGTTGAGCGATCCTGTTCAGCGCCTGGCTTACATGTCTCAAGCTGTTAGCTCGGAGGCCGTGTTCAGTTTTATGAGCGGTCTCATCGTGCGACGGGAGAAGTGGATGTCGGTTCCGGATCCAGAGGAGTTTATGGGCTGCTGCTGGGGCCATGTCGCCCGCTTATTTTCTGTGGCCCAAACTCAGTTGCGCATCTGCTACGTCGGCGAAATCTGGGTTGAGAGGCGTGGAGAAAACGATTCATTCCTCGAGCACGGAAGCGTCAACCGCCTGCGCATAGCCGTCGACGGCTATCACCATATAGCAGACCGGTTCTTTGGCCATGATTCTGCGGAAGCCGCAGAGATTCGCCGCATGATTCGTAACGACCTCAGTTTAAGGATTTGGTTGCGCGCCAAATGCCGTACTCACGAAGCTCCCGCTCTCGAGAGCAGGCGCGAACTGGATCGACTGGTGACTAAATGCTACAGCGACCGTGACATTTCTTGTTTGATGAATCGCACGGCTTATCGGCTCATCTCAGCGACGGTTTATCGGACAGCGAGGGACGCCTACCGGAAAATAAAACGTTCGCGTCAGCATCTGATACGTTCCGATGCTTTTCATGCCGTGGCGGGGGATTCTCATCCGCGTGAGTGAGATCAAGCTTTCGATCTGTATCGCGACTCGAAACCGCGGCGCATTCATTGGCGCGACTCTTGAGAGCGTGATCTGCCAGGCCACCGATGAGGTCGAAATCGTTGTCTTGGATGGCGCTTCCACCGACAATACCGAGGAAGTCGTCCGGGCATACCAGAGCAGGTTTCCCCGTCTGCGATACATTCGCGCAGAGGTCAATATGGGGATTGATCGCGATTTTGCGAAGGTCGTCGAGTTGGCGCATGGCGAATATTGCTGGCTCTTTTGTGACGACGATATTTTCAGACCAGGCGCTATACGAGTTGTGCTAGACGCGCTGAAAAATCATTACTCATTAATTATTGCGAACAGCGAAGTGAGGAGTGCGGATTTAACAAAGATACTGGAGGTTCGGAAGCTCCTATTTGAGAAAGATAAAATCTATACGCCAAATGAGAACGACCGGCTGATGGCAGAGGCCGGGCAATATCTGAGTTTCATCGGATGCGTGATTATCAAGCGGCAGTTGTGGGAAGGGCGGGAGAAGGAACCCTACTTTGGTTCGTATTTCATACACTTTGGAATCATATTTCAGCGGCCCCTGCCGGGAGACGTGCTTGCGATTGCCGAACCGCTGGTATCGATTCGTTACGCCAACGCGTCCTGGGCGAATAAGTTTTTTGAGATCTGGATGTTTAAGTGGCCCAATCTGATTTGGTCGTTTACAGATTTTCCAAACTCAGTGAAAGATAAGGTCTGGCCGAAAGAACCGTGGCGAAGCCCCAAGTCACTGATGCATTTCAGGGCGAGGGGAGCTTATACGATGAGGGAATACGAGCAGTGGTTGAGTCCGCGTTTGCGATCTTACTGGTCTCGCGCAACGAGCAAGGCGATCGCCCATTTCCCCGGTCGGCTCGCCAACCTGATTGTGTATGTTTATCACTCATTCGTTCGTCTCCCATCTCGTCTGTTGACTCAATCAGATCTGGCCAACAGTCCATACTGTTTTTGGAAATTACCTGCAAGGCAAGGCAGACCACCTAAGTGCAGTACGCCATCTTGTCCGCCCGACTTGCAACTTCCAACCATTGGCAGCAACCGAGAGGGGAACTCTCTCTAGAATACCTAATGCGCAGAGCCTTAATTACCGGGATCAACGGCCAGGACGGTTCATACCTCGCGGAGCTGTTGTTAAACAACGGGTATCGCGTCATTGGAACGGTGCGCGGCAACTCAACCGGCGGAAATAATGATTCCGGCACAAGCCAACCTGCCAAGACCGTCGAGATCGTGGAAAGCGATGCTCCCGGCGCCTGCTCCATCGAGGGCCTGCTTCGCAAGTTTCGGCCGGACGAAGTCTACAACCTCGCAGCGCGCGCCTCCAGCAATGAGTTGTGGGATGACCCTGTTTCCACCGGAGAATCGAACGCGCTGGCGGTAGTACGATGGCTTGATGGAATTCTGCGAGTGGACCGGCGGATACGCTTTGTCCAGGCCTCCAGCAGTGAGATCTTCGGCGACGCGAAAGAAACGCCCCAGAAGGAACTGACCCCGTTACAACCGCGAAATCCATACGGGGTTGCGAAAGCTTTTGGCCATTGGATTACTACTCTATATCGCGAGCAACGGGGGTTATTTGCCTGTTCCTGCATTCTCTATAATCATGAGAGCCCACGACGCGGCAAGGAGTTTGTCACTCGAAAAATTTCTCGCGGAGTAGCGATGATCAAGCTCGGTCTAGCAAACGAGCTTCCGCTTGGCGACCTTAAGGCCAAACGCGACTGGGGTTTTGCTGGGGACTACGTTCGAGCAATGTGGCTTTCGCTGCAACAATCGGCAGCAGACAACTATATCGTGGCGACCGGAGAAGTACATTCAGTTGGCGAATTCTGTGAAATCGCCTTCTCGCATGTCGGATTGAAGTATGAAGATTATGTCGTGGCGGATAGTGGAAGCCACCGCTCGCCAGAGACGACTTTGCTGGTTGGGGACGCCACAAAAGCCAAGCGCGTTCTGGGATGGCGTCCCTCGGTAAAGTTCCAAGAACTCGTGGCAATGATGGTCGATGCCGATCTGCAATCGCTGCGAGAGCAAACGGCGAGTGCGAATCATCCGGCATAAGTTGACTCAAAACCTAAACTGAATAATTCGTTACTGAATATTTCATTGATCGGTGAGAGTGAGAACGAGATGAAGACTAGAAGTGGTTGCAGAGTATGTAATGGATCGCTTCGTCCGATTCTGTCACTAGGCGATCAGTACATCTCGACGTTCTTGGCGCCTGAGCAGCCGGACGGTCCGAAAGGTCCGTTGGAATTGATGCTTTGCCAACAATGTCAGCTGCTGCAATTGCGCCACACCGTTCCCGGCGACATGATGTATCAAAATTACTGGTATCGCTCCGGAACAAATCAGACGATGCGAGATGCTTTAGCGGATATTGCAACGGTTGCCGCGAACCTGACACAACTCAAGACAGGGGATTCCGTCTTAGATATCGGCTGCAACGATGGTACGCTGTTGGGCTCCTATACTGTGCCGGGGGTCTGCAAGATCGGCTTCGATCCGGCGCAAAATTTGGCCGTTCTGTCGCGCGAGATCGCAGACAAAATCGTGGTCGGATTTTTTGATGCAGATCGCTTCTTGGGCGATCCCGATCTCCGCGGTCATCGCCCAAAAGTAGTTACTTCGATAGCGATGTTCTACGACCTGGAGGAGCCGAACAAATTCGTGGCTGATATTCGGAAAATTATGCATCCGGAAGGCGTTTGGATCGTACAAATGAGTTACCTTCCGCTCATGCTGCAGCAGAATGATCTCGGAAACATCTGCCACGAACACCTGGAGTATTACTCGCTGCGGTCGCTTGAATACCTGGTTAACCTTCATGGCTTCTCGGTCGTGGATGCGCAGCTGAACGACGTCAACGGCGGCAGCATCCGTGTCTTCATTCGCAACAGCGCGGCCGACCACAATTCGTTCGGCGACGAGGTTTATCGTAAACAAGCTGCGGAGCGGCTCTCTCAGCTGCGCGAAAGTGAGGCGAACCTGAAGTTGGATCAGCCCACGCCTTACTTGGAGTTTGCCGAACGGGTTCAGGCAATTAAGCGGCAGGTTCACGGTTTCATTAAGGATGAGGTGGAGCGGAAGAGGAAAGTATTTGTCTACGGAGCCTCTACGAAAGGCAACACCATGCTGCAATATTTTGGCTTGGATCATTCATTGATCGATGCTGCAGCCGAGCGCAATCCGGACAAATGGGGCAAAGTG
>JASHQM010000110.1 GCA_030039165.1 Candidatus Sulfotelmatobacter sp.
CTCAAAGATCCCGTGCTGGCGACCGCAGAAGTTATCCCGACCTCGACCATGGATATTCCGACTGAGGAACCGCTCGTTCCCACCGAAGACTTGATCAATGAGGCGCTTGGCCATCGCGCCGAACTGGTGGAGTCGCGAATCGATCTCAACAGCCGTGACATCAGCAATAAGGCGGTCCGTAGCGCGCTGTTGCCCACCTTGAACCTGTTTGCGTACTACAGCGGGATAGGAATCGGCGGCGAACAAAACCCTCATAATGAATGCATTAATCTGCCGCCGGACTTGCAAGAGTTCGGTTGTGCCGGCACCAGTACAGATGAGATACCGTTGTTCCCCACGACCCCGATTGGCGCCACGTTCAACCAACTCGTGACCTCTGTGAATCCCGACAAGGGTGTGGGCCTTACTCTGAACATTCCGATTCGAAATCGCGCCGGCCAAGCGGTACAGATCCGATCGGAACTCGAATACCGGCAGGCGCAAATGCGGTTGCAACAGATCGAAAACCAGGTCGGCATTGAGGTCCGGAACGCGCAATACGCGGTGCAGCAGAACCGCGCCGCCGTGGATTCGGCCCGCGCAGCGGTCGAGCTTGGAAGGCAGTCGCTCGACGCCGAACAGAAAAAGTATCAGTTCGGCACCTCAACCAACACACTAGTTCTGCAATACCAGAGCCAGCTGGCAACGGCGGAATCGACACTGGTAAACGCCATGGTCGCATACGAAAAATCCAGGCTCGAACTCGATCGCTCTACCGGACAGTTGCTGGAGAACTTCGGCATCAGCATTGACGATGCCGTGCGGGGCCAGGTAACCCATATGCCAAATGTGCCATTTATCAAGCCTCGTGCAGAAACGCCATCGGTTGCCCAGCCCGCGCCGCAGGGAAATGCTTCACAACAATAGAGCGAGGGAACTCGGCCGGACACCGCAGTTCACCGGAACTGAATTGCCGGAAATACAGATCACGATTAGCTTGCCGCCAATAAACTGCGCCGGGACTGAGAACCGAGGTCGGCGGTTCCGAACAATTCTTTACAATCCCCGATCTGCGCCGGCCGCCTTCTGCCGCTAAGATGAAATGACGAGCTTGCTTTTGCGCATCGCATTTTCTCGAAGCTTAATCTGACATATTCGTCGACGATGCGGAGATTTCTGTCTTCAAGGAGACAAAAATGTCGTTTACTTTTTCGCGAGTCATTAAGCCTGCGAGACGATTTGTGTGGAGAGTCGTTACGCTTGCCCTCTGTGCCTGCATTCTTCCGCTGAGGTCTCCCGCTCAGGATCCGCCTGCCGCTCCCGCGCAGCAGAGTGAGGGGAGGGCCGGCCAAACACCGGCCTTGCATTTGGAGGATTACTCCAGGCCGCAGCCGGCTTTCCCTCATTTTCTGCGGTCATACGAGGCGCGGCAAGTACCGGAGCCCAATCTGGGCAATTCGCCGCGCATCGATACTCTAATGCGCGATGGCAAGATATATCTCTCGATTGACGACGCCGTGGCGCTCGCGCTAGAAAACAATCTCGATATTGACATCGCGCGCTACAACCTCAACATTGCGGATACTGATTATTTACGCGCCAAATCAGGGGCGAGCATTTTGGGAGTCAACGCCGGCATCGTTCAAAACACGCCCGGCGGCGGCGTCGGCGGGCTGGGAGGAACGGTGGGTTCGGGAACTGGGGGCACAACTGTTGCGGCCAGCGGCATCGGAACCGGCACAAATGGTTTGGCTCAATCAACGCTGGGCATTGGGTCTACCATCACCGGGTTCGATCCGATCATTACCAGCACGCTTCAGTTTGATAAGAATGACACCGAATCTGTCAGTATCTTAAGCCCCGTGCCGGTTGTCGGACAAAACACCTATACGGCAAATTTTTCCTACCTTCAGGGTTTCGAATGGGGCACGGCACTTTCGATTGGTTTCAATAACACTCATCAGACGACGAACAATCCCGCCAACCTGCTAAGTCCGGAATTGGCCTCGAGTTTTCAGTTCAAAGTCACGCAGAATCTTCTGCAAGGCTTCGGCTCCTTGGCCAATACTCGTTTCATCCGCATCGCGAAAAACAACCGGGAAATTTCCGACGTCGCTTTTCGCCTACAAACGATCACCACTGTGGATCAAATCGAAGACATGTATTGGGATCTGGTCTACGCCTTCGAAAATGTGCGGGTGCAGCAGGAGGCTCTCACCTACGCTGAGAAGGCGCTGAGCGATTCGAAACAGCAGGCGCAGGTGGGGACGGCAGCTCCCATTCAGGTGGTCAGCGCTCAGAGCACGGTCTCTACCGATCAACAGAACTTGATTCTGGCACAAAACAATCTGCAGCTCGAGGAATTGCTTGTGAAAAACGCGCTGAGCCGCAGCATCGAAGACCCCGTGCTCGCGGAAGCTGAGGTGATTCCCGCCTCTACAATGGCGATTCCGCAGGAAGAAGCGGCTGTTCCTACGCAGGACCTGATCAATGAAGCTTTGAGCCACCGCGCCGAGTTGGTCGAGTCGCGCATCGATCTGAATTCGCGCGATCTGAGCGCCAAGGCAGTCCGCAACGCGATGCTGCCTACGCTCGACGCCTTCGCTTACTACGGAGGCTCGGGTGTCGGAGGGAATATCAACCCAATCTTGCCTCTATGCACCCCGGGGGTGACATATTGCTACACGCCCGCGACCAATCCTCCACCGTTCCGAAGCGCCACGACCGTTGGCTACGGGGGCACGCTGAATCAACTGGTTAACTCCACCGCTCCCGACAAGGGCGTGGGCATCATTCTGAACATCCCCCTGCGCAACCGCGAAGCGCAGGCGAACCAGGTGCGTGCACAGCTTGAGTACCGCCAGGCGCAAGTACGGCTGCACCAGCTCGAAAATCAGATTCGCATCGAAGTGCGGAATGCGCAGTTTGATGTGAAACAGAATCGCGCCGCAGTGGAAGCGGCACAATCGGCGGTCGATCTGGCCCGGCAGACGCTCGACGCCGACCAGCAAAAGCTGAAGGTCGGGCTCACGACGACAACCGCGATTCTGCAGGATGTCTCTACCCTGACGACTACGGAATCGAATCTGGTCTCCGCGAAAGCCGCTTATGAGAAATCGCGTATCGAACTCGATCGCGCCACGGGATTGCTGCTCGACCACGCTGGCATCGATGTGGCCGAGGCGACACGCGGGCAAGTCACACGCCTGCCGCACGTACCCTATGTCGCACCGCGTCAGAACGTTGCTCCACTGGATCAGCCAAGCCAGCCGCAGAGTGGTGCGCCACCGCAGTCGGAGGGTCAGATGTAGACTGCGGCCGGTGATACCCGCGATTGTGTTCGCGGAATCGTTTTAGTTCGCCCGAGCTTGAGGCGTCTTGTGCAGGGTCGAACTGATAAAATGTAGAGATATGGCCGCCAGTTTCCCACTGGTTCAGATCGAGCTTTCGCCACCCCCGCGCATGCCGAAACCTGACTGGTTGCGCGCGAAAGCTCCCGTTGGCGATAACTTTCACAATCTGAAGAAGCTGGCACGCGGGTTAGGCTTGCATACGGTTTGCGAGTCGGCGCAATGCCCCAACATTGGCGAGTGCTGGAATCACAAAACCGCGACGTTCATGCTGCTGGGCGATATCTGCACGCGCCGCTGTGGATTCTGCGCCGTGCCCAAAGGGCGTCCCGAACCCATCGATTGGGACGAACCGCACCGAGTCGCCGAGGCCGTTGCAACGCTGGGTTTGAAACATGCCGTGATTACCAGCGTAAATCGCGACGACGACAACGCAGGCGGCGCCAGAATCTTCGCCGAAACCATTCGCGAGATTCGCGAACTGGTTCCCGATTGCCGCGTTGAAGTTCTGATTCCAGACTTCCAGGGATTGGAAGAAGCTTTGAAAATTGTGCTCGACGCCCAACCAGACGTTCTGAATCACAACACGGAGACGGTCCCGCGCCTGTACCGCACGGTTCGTTCGGGGGCGCGCTACGAGCGCACGCTTGATTTGCTGGCGAATGCCAAGAGGTTTTCTCCTGGCATGGTGACCAAGAGCGGAGTCATGGTGGGGTTAGGTGAATCGACGGACGAACTAGTCGAAGTTTTTCGCGATCTCGGCTCGCGCGGCGTCGACATCCTCACCGTCGGGCAGTATCTTCGTCCTTCGCGCGACCATCTACCGATTGCGCGGTTCTATACTCCTGAGGAGTTCCGCCAACTGCGCAACGAGGCTCTGCGTTTTGGTTTCCGCCATGTTGAATCAGGCCCTCTAGTGCGGTCAAGCTACCATGCACATGAGCAGGCGGAATCGACGGCTACGCGCCCCTCCTAGAACTAACGGACGCGATAACCGCGCTATAAACAGGAAGACGCCAGATTTGTGCGCCCTACAGAATATATCGCGACAAATCCTGGTCTTTCACAATGTCGGCCAGCATCCTGCGCACATAATCCGCGTCCACGGTGATGTGTTCGCCTTTTTTCTCCGGAGCATCGAAGCTGAGTTCGTCGAGCACGCGCTCCATGATCGTGTGCAGCCGCCGCGCGCCGATGTTCTCAGTGTTTTCGTTCACGCGAAAGGCGAAGCGCGCGACCTCCTCGAGCGATTCTTTGGTGAACTCCAGCTTCACGCCCTCGGTTTCGAGCAGCGCGGTGTACTGCTTTACCAACGACGATTTCGGCTCGGTCAGAATGCGGACAAAGTCGTCCATGGTCAGCGATTGCAATTCCACGCGTATCGGAAAGCGGCCCTGGAGCTCGGGAATAAGGTCGCTGGGTTTTGAAACGTGAAACGCGCCGGCTGCGATGAACAGAATGTGATCAGTGCGAACCATGCCGTAGCGCGTGTTCACTGTGGTGCCTTCAACGATGGGCAGAATGTCGCGCTGCACGCCCTCGCGCGAAACGTCAGGCCCGTGGCCGCCTTCGCGGCCGGCGATTTTGTCGATCTCGTCCAGGAAAACGATGCCTGAGTTCTCGACGCGGTCGATCGCCATGCGCGTCACCTGATCCATATCAATGAGCCGCTGTTCTTCTTCCTGAATCAGGTATTCGAACGCCTCGTTCACCTTCATCTTCCGCTTTTTGGTGCGGGCGCCGAAGATGTTGGGCAGCATGTCTTTAATGTTGATATCCATCTCTTCGACACCCTGACTGGTCATGATTTCGAAAGATGGGAAATTGCGCTCGCGGACGTCGATCTCGACCTGCCGTTCGTCGAGTTTGCCCTCCCGTAGTTGTTGGCGTAGCTTCTCGCGCGTGCGAGAGGAAGATTCGGCGAGAGCGGTGCTGCTGTCGATCACGACTCCGCCAGCAGCGGCGGGCTCTGGCGGACGTGAAGGCGGTGCTGACGGAGGCAGTAGAATGTCGAGCAGGCGCTCTTCGGCATTGAGCTCGGCCTTGTCGGCGACGTCTTCCAGTTTCTCTTCCCGCACGTTGTCGATGGCGATCTCCACCAGATCGCGCACCATGGACTCGACGTCGCGGCCGACATAGCCGACCTCAGTAAATTTCGAAGCCTCGACCTTCAGAAACGGAGAATTCGCCAGCTTGGCGAGCCGCCGGGCAATCTCGGTTTTTCCCACACCCGTGGGCCCGATCATGATGATGTTCTTGGGAATAATGTCTTCCGCAAGTTCGGGCGTAAGCTTTTGCCGGCGCATGCGATTGCGCAGTGCAATTGCGACGGCGCGCTTGGCGTCTTTTTGCCCGATGACGTGTTTATCGAGCTCGGCCACGATTTCACGAGGAGTGAGCTCATCGAGCGCGAGTTGTTCTTCTTCAGCACTAGAAGGTAAGTAAATAGCCATATTTTCTTAAGATGCGGTTGAAATACTTCAAGTTCGGGCTGGCATCATGCCACGCTTGAACATGTTGAACCACATTTCGATATCTTCCTTACTGTAAATCTTAAGGCCTTGCATGACTTCGCGGGCAAATTCCAGGCTGCCCAGCCCGCTTGCGGTGATGATGTTTCGGTCGCACACGGCCAGTTCATCCACGTAAAAGTCGTCGTCGCGATAGCCGGGCACCATCGCTTTGAGATATGACTTGGCATTGCTGGTGTGGCGAATCCCCCGCGTCAACCCAGAGCGCGCAATCTCCAAGGTGGCGGCACAAATGGCGCCAATCAATACGTTCGACTCGTGCAGACGATGCAGAAGGAACGAGATGCTGGAGTCGCTCTTCCGCTCCCACATATCGCCGCCCGGCAACATGAAAAATGCAGCCCCATTCGGATCCACCTCTGCAATCGTAACATCCGGAGTGATCCGCAAACCCGCCATCGAAGTCACCTTCTGCAAAGAGAATCCCACCGTTGCGACTTCAAGCTTCCCAGACCTTCCTATCTCACAAAAAACAGGAGCCGGCTCCCAGTCGGCAAAACCGTCGAAAATGAGCAGGTATGCTTTGGACTCCATGGGCTTTGAGAATCGAGCCGTTGCACTTATCCCTAATGCACCTCTTATCATAAATATAAATGCAGAACTGGCCGGAAGTGATCTCTGTCGGCAAGGATCGCGCCCAGGGAAGCAAGAAAGATTGAGAATTTAGGGAACATAAGCGCGGTCTTTGTCAAACACGAAGGTACGTACCAAGATAGAAAACTGGGCTGAAAATAAAGCTTTTCCACAGTGCTCAAGTTGAGACGGCGCAGTACAATACATTTGGCTACGCAAGTGCGGCGTGTGGCCCCAATCCTAAAGAGGAAAGGAATTCGAATCCATGTGGAAGCCCACCAATCAGCCCCAAACGCCTGGCCGGCCGGGAGAACCGGAGCGTCCAACCATGTCAAGTCCGAACCCGCCCCCAATGGCCAGTGAGCCGGTTGCTGCGCCGCGTCCGGTAGCTACTACCACGACTGCGGATCAGGCCACCATCGGCAAATCGCTCGTGATCAAAGGCGAGGTCACGGGTTCGGAGTCGCTATACATCGATGGACGCGTGGAAGGCTCAATCAGCCTGGCGGGTAACCGCGTGACCATCGGGCGCAACGGGGTGGTCGCAGCGAACATTAACGCGAGAGAGATCGTGGTGCTGGGCAAAGTGCGCGGCAATCTGACTGCCAGCGACCGCGTGGATATCCGCAGCGATGGTTCGCTTACCGGCGACGTGGTGGCGGCGAGAATTTCGATTGAAGACGGCGCTTACTTCAAGGGCGGAATCGACATTCGCAAAGCTGGGCAGCCGACACAGACCAAGCCAAACGGCGAGGAGAAAAGCATGGCGACACCCGAACCTGCGGTGGTTGCCGCACGCGCCTAGAATTACGCTTGCCAGCAGCCGCTTGATCTATTCTTGCGAGGCGCGATCTGATCGCGCCTCGCATTTTACTTTGTCCCGTTCTCGCGGGACGAGGCTGATTCACTATCTCTCGCTTCACGCTCCCACTAGGCTAGAACGAATACTTCAACGAGAATTGGATCAGGCGCGGCGTGCCGTTGGTTTGAGTGATCTGACCAATGGCAGGGCCGGCCGCCACATCCGCCGTCCCTGTGAATTGCGGGTTCTGGAATGACGGATGGTTGAACAGATTGAAGAACTCGGCGCGGAATCGAAGCATCTGGCGTTCACCGATTCTGAAGCCTTTGGCGAGCGTGAAATCGATGTTCGACTGTCTCGGGCCGATGATGCAGTTGCGTGGAGAGTCTCCATATCCGGTGGCGCCATCCGGGCTATTCGGCACGACTGGCGCGGAGGCGTAAGCAGCCGGGTTGACCCAATTCGCGAGCTTAGTAGCGAGGCTGCCTGAATTCAAAGCGTTGGCGCAACTGAAGCCAGGAGCGAAGTTTGCCGTCGCTTGAGGCGGGCTAGGCGGCCCGTAGGCGGTTGCGCCATTCACGTCGGCAATCGTAATTGGCGAACCGGATTCCGCTACGATCACGCTGTCGACTTCCCAGCCGCCGAGCACATAACCCATGGCATCGTGCTGATTGGCAAAGAACGGCAGATTGTAATTGAGGCTGCCAACGAAGCGTTGGGGATGATCAAAGTCGGAAAGTCCTCGCGACGCGGCTCCGCTGTTCTGGTCATTCACGCGCGTCACGAAGGCGACGCTGGCGGTGGAAACGTCGTCGATCGCCTTCGACCAGGTATAAGCACCCTGGAAATACAATCCTTTGCTGAAGCGGTGTGAAATCGTGGCTTGCAGAGCGCTGTAGTGAGAGTCAGAGTTGGGATAGAACGCCTCAAGGATCGATGGATTCACGCCAAAATAAGGGGCACGAGCCCAAGCGTTCCCGGTAGAGACGTTGGTATTTGTGGTGATCGAGTATACAGTTCCGGGCGCCCCGCTTACGCAACTGCTCGCGCAAGTGAGGTTGATGGGGGAAAGCTGGCCGGCACCACCGGGTCCAGCCAGGACCGATTGATCAGGATCGAAGGTCGAGCGCAGGTGCGTGCCCTTGGTACCCACATAGCCAACCTCGAGCACCCAGTTTCCGCCCAGTTGTCGTTGGATCGTGAGATTCCATTGTTGCGTGGTGGGAACAATCCAATGCAAAGGTACGGCAAGGCCGAAGAAATCAGCCGCCGGGAGCAAAGTGCCAATCGTTGGATTAGGGCAGGCGGCGTTCGTAGCAGCGGGAACCCCGAAGATGGGAAGCGCGTTGGTGTTGCCTCCCGGAAAACCTTGGAAGACGTTAGTTTGGGGCACAAAGCACGGACTCACCTGGCCAAGGTTGGGAAGCGGGAAAGGTCCAGGGCCAGTACAAGGCGTGCCTGGTGTAGCTGTGGAATTGAAGAGGCAGCCCAAGCCCCCGCCCGGCGCAGTCAAGCCAAAGGCAGCGTCGCCAAGTGGTGTGCTTGCGCCTCCACCCAATGGGTAAAAAGGAGCCGTAAATGACAAGTTATCCACGGCGCCAATATCCTCGCGCACGCTGTAGATGCCATAGCCGCCACGAACTACAGTGTTGTGTTTTCCGGCGATGTCATATGCAAAGCCTAGGCGGGGTTCGAGAACGGTGGAGTATTCGTTGTTTAGAGCGGCATCGTTCAATGTGCCACTGAAGCCTTGGAACCCATACTTGCTCACGCAACTCGGGTACACGAACGGATTGCCAATCGTGTTAGCGTTTTCCAGAACGGCATTGCCCAGATGGCAAAGACTGTCGGAAGCCGCGCCGACCCATTCGGTGCGCAATCCCAAGTTCAGCGTCAGAGTTTGCGTGACCCGGTAATCATCCTGCATGAAAGCGCCGAACGCGGGAATATGGTAGTCGTGATTGGGTGCCCCGCTGCCGGCTTCGCCCAAGCCTGTAAAACCCTGCATGAAATTCTGAAAATCGGTAATATTCGGGTTGCCAGGATTCCCGGCGGTCATGTAAAGGAGACCATTGTCGAGCACTGGAAGAACCCGGCGGTCCGAAGTGCGGTCGATTTCGCCGCCGAAGCGCAGGACGTGGTGCCCCTTGGTCCAGCTAACCGTATCGAGGTAAACCAGAGAATCCGATAAGGCCGATTGCGGCTGGTTGGGGAACGGTCCAAGTTGCCAGGATGCGAACTGAAAACGATACATGTCCGGCTGGCCGTATTGATTGTTGATCCCCAAAGCAGACGGCGACGTCCCGGGAACAGGGACGTTCAACAAGGCATCGCTGATTATATTCACTCCGAAGCGAAATTCGTTGATCAGAGTGTTGCTGAAGGAATGCGTCTCGGCTAGGCTGCCGAACCTTCCTCGAAGCGGAATGTCGAGAGGGAAATTCAGGTTGGTAGCGTAGGCTGGGTAGCCTGTCTGCACTTGCAAATTATCGGCGCCGAAGGGTTCGTACGTTTCGGAATCCGACCAGAAGAAGCGCTCGGAGAGGCGATCCCTGCTATGGTTAAAGTCGCGGTCCCAGTTAGCAGTGAACTGATCATCCCTGTAGCGGCCCGGTACGCTCAGAATGAGCGGACCGTAATTCACTTGTGGGACGCCGTTCACAAGCGTTACCCCAGGCGTGCCCGGAACAGTTGGCACAAGAAATCCTCCTGGGCTTGATCCGAACTGGTTCCCCTGGAGGTTCAGCAGGGCCAGTGCAACGGGGTCGAGTTGGGGCAGCGCGGTCGCCGGGTTAATTGGAGCCGATGCGCCGCAAGCGGCGCCGCAGAAGAACGTGTTGAGCAATGTGGTCTGGTCGCGAGACGTTGGGAGTACTGGAATGGATGTATTGATATACGTTCCCAGCGAATCGCCGCTGCGCTGGCGTGTTCCTTGGTAGTTCACGTAAAAGTAGCCGAACTTAGCTTTCGATCCGACCGGTCCGCCGAAATCGCCGCCGAAAATGTTCTGTTTGAGGTCAAAAGCACCCAGGAAGTAGTCGCCTGCATCCAGCTTAGAGTTGCGGAAGTACTCCCAAAGATCGCCATGGAAGTTGGAGGTTCCGCTTTTCAGAATGGCGTTGATGTTACCGCCGCCATCACGACCCTGACTTGCGTCATAGAGACTCGTGCTCACCTTGAATTCCTGCACGTCGTCGGGGTTGGGAACGGGAGTGTACGTGAGTTCGCCGAACGAATAATCCGAGGCAGAAACGCCTTCGATTAGATAATTATTGTTGTCTTCACGTCCGCCATTAACATCGATGCGGACATCACCACGGCCAAGCGCCGCTGCGTTGTTCAGGTTGGCGGTAGCTCCGGCCGAGAGGTCCAGCAACTGCTGAAAGTTTCGCGTGGCCAACGGCAGGCTGGCGATGGTCTGCGATCCCAGCGACTGGCCCGTGGTGGCGTCGGTGGTATTCACCTGCTCCACCTGCGACTGTACCTCGATGACTTCCTTGACCGTGGTCACTTTCATCACGGCGGTCATGCGCGTAGTTTCTGTAATTCTTACAACGACGCCGGGAAATTTGGTATCGGGAAAACCTGCGGCGCTCACTTCCACCGTGTAAACACCCACAGGCAGCAAGCTAGCGGAAAACAGGCCGCTGGCATCGCTGATCGTCTGGCGCGCCACCTCGCCGGTGGCCTCGTTCTTGATGGTCACTTTGGCGTTAGCAATCACGGCGCCTGAGGCGTCTTGCACGACTCCTCCAATGGCGCCTGTGGCTCCGCCCTGGGAAAACATCACAGCGGTGCACACCGCGACGAAAAGACCAGATGCCACTATCCTCTTGCGAAGTGATCTCATCTTGCCCTCCGATTGCACAAGTCTTCTTTTTTCTCTTTATTTCCGCTTTTTCTCGAATGCGCAACCTATTGCGACATGTGGAAGGAAAACGCACGCAGTGCACCCATATAGCACGTTATTGGTGTGAAGTTCAAGAAGTATGCGCCTGACGCCCGGTGGCAAAACGAATGCGACGAATCATTCTTGCCAATAGAAATAGAACCCGTGGAGATTGGGGGCCGGATACGCGAAGTCGGGCTGATCGAAAATTATTCTTCAACGGGTTGTGTAGTCATTTCGGCGGGTTCGCCGCCGGCGACGGCTTGCGCAATGATGAGCCGGCGCGCTTCCACGCGAATCTTCGGCAGATGTAGCGCAAACCAACACGCCCCAGCGATGCAGGCCAAGCCGCCGATGGCTACGGTGCGTGGGGCACCCAGCCGTTCGGCAAAGGCTCCGCCGAGCAGTGCGCCAATAGGAGCCATACCCATGAACATCATCGAATACACGGCCATCACTCGGCCACGCAGTACATCGGGAACCATCACCTGGATCAAAGTATTGGAGCAGGCCATCTGCAGCATCATGCAGTAACCAACGGGCAGCAACAAAACAACCGACAGCCAGAAGATGTGAGACATAGCGAAGACAATCAGGCTTGCTCCGAAGCCAGCGCAACACCATGTGACCCAGCGCCCTAATCCCTTCACCCCCTCGCGGAAAGCCAAGGTCAGCGCGCCGAACAAGGCACCGACACCAGTCGCGCCCATCAGGATTCCTAAAGCGCGGGCGCCGCCGTGCAGAATTTGGTCGGCAAAAATAGGCATCAGCACGACATAGGGCATGCCAACGAGACTGACCAAACCTAACAACAGCAGCAAGGCACGGATGGGCGCCGTATGATTCACAAAGCGAAAACCTTCCATCATGTGTTCGAAAGGCGAGGCAGCTGCCGCCCGGGCCGGGCTGTGGACGCGCATCAAAAGAAGCCCGATGATTACCGCGATGTAACTCACACCGTTAGCAAAGAAACACCAGCCCTCGCCGATCTTTGCCACCAAAATGCCCGCGATCGCGGGGCCGATCACACGCGCACCGTTGAACATGGAAGAGTTCAGCGCGATGGCGTTCATCAGATCGTCGCGGCCGACCATATCCACGAGAAAGGATTGCCTGCCGGGAATGTCGAATGCATTCACCAGACCAAGCAATGCGGCGAGCACGAAGATTTGCCAGACCTGGACTTTGTTAAACAGAGTGAGCGCCGCCAGAATAAAAGCAAGAAGCATCGAAGCGGTTTGGGTGGCGATCACGATACGCTGGCGGTTATGGCGATCGGCGGCGATGCCGCCCAACGGGGCAAAAAGAAATACGGGAATCTGCCCGGCGAACCCGACGGCGCCGAGCAACAGAGCCGAACCGGTGAGACGATAAACTAGCCAAGACTGCGCCACGTTCTGCATCCAGGTGCCGATGAGGGAAATTAATTGTCCCCCGAAGAAAAGCTGGAAGTTACGATGACGCAGGGCCCGCCATGCAACCTGCCAACGAGTGCCGCGTCCGTTGGACGCTTCTGCTCCAGTGGCCACGCCCTCGTTGCTACGGCTCAGGCTATCAGTTTGATCAAATTGGGTATTCGATTCCGCCACAGATTGTTTTGGACGACTCGCGCTCGACTGAGGATTACTATAACTTGAATCTGCGGCTGGGCGCTGCGTAGATTCCGGTTTGGGAAAGTGGTGAAACTCTGTGCAAAATGACCCCCAAAAATGCCCTGAACTTCCGCACAGCTCTAATTAATCCGAGTAAAGCAAATTTTCCCTTCCCAGACTAGCCGGACTGCGCTAGAGTTGCTGTTGTTCTTCCCCGGCCTTTCAAGAAGCGAGACGCCATGACAGCCCTCCCAGTTGGAGTTGAACGCCGCATCGGACAAAGATTCATCTTTCATCTTCCAGTATTGCTGCGGGATAGCAGGACCGGCGCCGAGGGACGCGGCTTTACTCAGGATCTCAGTTCGCGCGGGGTGTTCTTGTTTACTGATATGCCGATTGCGGAAACTACAGAACTCGAACTGATCTTGAAAATGCCGGCTGAGATTACGCTAGGCGAGAGCATGCGCGTACGTTGCCGGGGCCGTGTGCTTCGTGTGGTTAAGCCATCCGACGAAAACGAAAATAAGATTGGGGTAGCGGTGTGCATCAAAAATTACGAATATCTTTCCGAAGTGGACGACAGTTCGACCGACTTCCATAGAATTTCAGCTCTGCACGGCAGCGGCGAAAGCGTGGAAAGGGAGCCCTCTATGTCTATTAGTGAGCGCGATATTGTTCATTAATGAGGTTGGGGTTTCGGCAGCCGGTCTGGACCGGGGAGAGGCAGAAGCGATATGCAGGTAAGTGGGAGGCGAGTTATTCTCCGCCTTCAAAAAGTTGGCAGCTGCCCATTTGAGTTCTTTGCAATCTCCCCCGATTGTCTTAAAATGCTTTGAATCGGTCAGTTGCCCTGCTGTACTTCTCACGCTGTCTTGTTTCCCCCGCAAGACGTAGCCTGTGCGAGCGGAGTCGCCTAGGCGCACTGCATGCTGAGGTTACCTGGGTCACTTGGCTAAGGGTACATTCTCTTTCTAACATGCAAACACCGAGAGAAATCAGCGAGAACCGCGCCATGCATGGCATCTCCGTAGCCCTCCTGACCGAAGATCACGACCGCTTATCCGAGTTGCAAGGCCGCATTGAAAACACACGCCTGGCGCGAGTGGTTTACAGTCATGTGGGATTTCCCGCCGGCCCGACCGATGCCATCCTGCGGCAGATTCAAGATCAGCGCGCCGAAGTAGCACTGATCGACATTACGTCAGAGAATCCGCAGTCTGCTATTAAAGCGATCGAACTGATTCAGGGCAACACGCTCCAGATCGCCATTTTCGCCAACGGCTCGATGCAACAGCCCACTACCATCGTGGCGGCGATGCGTGCCGGAGCCAGCGAATATCTCGACAACACAGCCGGATCGGAAGCCTTGCTGGAAGCGTTGACTCGCTACAGCTCGAGCCGCACGCGTGCCCGTGGAGGCGCAGGCAAAGCGCGCATCTTCACATTCTTGAGCGCCAAAGGAGGCGCGGGCTCGACCACGGCCGCGGTCAATACCGCTCTGGCATTGCAGCAGGCTCAGGGCGATGTGGTTCTGGTCGATTTTGCGCCCGTGGGTCATGCCCAGCTGCATCTCAACCTGCGGCCCAGCTTTGGAGTTCCCGATGCGCTGCAGAATTTGCACCGCCTCGATGCGTCCCTGCTCGAAGGCCTTATGACTACTGCAAGAGATGGGTTGCATCTGCTTGCGGGGCCGCAACAACCATATCCATCCGTTCCCACGCCCGCGGAATTGGCGCGACTCTTCGACCTTCTGGTGAATCACTATCGATTCGTCGTGGTCGACGTCTCCAGTCGTTTGGATTCAACCACGAGGCTACTATCTGATCTTTCGAATGCCGTGCTCATGGTCGCGCAAACCGATGTGGTTTCGTTATGGAGCGCGGGACGCATTCACGCCTTTCTCGAGGAAGGCGCCGGCCGCGATCGCGTGCGAATCATTCTCAACCGCTACAAAAAAATCCCCGGGTTCACCGACGAAGACGTGCAGCAGGCCACGCGATGCAAGGTGCTGTGGAAGCTTCCCAACGCATTTCAGTCAATTTCGCCGGCCATCGATCACGGTGCGCCGGTGGTCTCGCAGGAAAATCTGGAAGTGAGCCGGTCGTATCGCGCTTTGGCGGTCGCGCTGGCCGAAGCCGCGGCGGAAGATGGTGGACTCGATCTTGTTTACGCGCAAGAAAAGGCCGACACGCGCAAAAAGGCGCCTAGCCGGCTAGTCATTTCTCCTGCGCGCGCCGGGCAGTAGAAAATCCTGACAAGAAATCCCATTTTCTTTGAGTCACACAGGATTTCGCCCGATCAGGTTGTCCGCACCGTCAGCACAGCGCAGTTAGCGTGAACCATCACCCGATGACCGTAGACCAAGGGACGTGGGTGGCGCCTTCGCCGGCATGGGCCCCGAGCACAATCAGGTCGGCCTCCTCTTCCGCTGCCCGCTTGACGATGCACTGCCAAGCAAAACCGAACTCCATTACAGTTGCGGGCGCATAGGGCAGCGAAGCATCTTCCGGAACCAGGGCCTGCCGGAGACGTCTTCACTTCCGGTTCCCAAACTTCGATTGTGCCTTCCATGGCCGGTTCTCCCCCTTCTGGCCACAACAATCGGAACCCCGCCTTGCCGCGAACGCGTGCGCCGTCGTGACCAGCCGGCGCGCAGCTTGATTCTCGCCGAGCAATCACACTAGCCATGATGAACGTCATAGCCGGACGTGATGCAGGTCACTATTCTGTGTCTGCTGTTTTCCCACGATTCAAAACGGGAATCTGGCTGCGGGATTAAGGCCGTAGGCGCTCTGTATTCGCTTGTGTCTGGCTGGCGGCCAACCGAAGAATGTTTCTAGACCCGCGTGCAGCAAATCAGCCGCCGGGGAGTGTGCCAATGACAGCAAATACCAGGGCCTTTCGCGCTCTTCTCTCCTCGATTTCGCTTGTCTGTTTCTCCGTGAGCGTCGTCGTTGCCCAGTCGGGGTCAGCAGCAAAGGGCACGAGCGGTCAATCAGCGGGGGTCGACTCTGCCTCGGAAGCCCCGAAATATGTTGGTTCTGATACCTGCAAGACGTGCCACGAGGAGCTGTACAACGCGTGGGCGCAGACACCGCACTGGAAGACCACGCTGATGAATGAAAGTGTGAAGACCAGCAGCGGCGCGGTGCATCCCGGCTGTGAGGGATGCCATGGGCCGGGCGCCGAGCATGTGGCAGGCGGCGGCGACAAGAGCAAGATTTATATCTTCAGCGAGCACTCACGCGAGCAGAACAGCGCACGCTGCTTAACCTGCCACGGGGAAAGTCACAAGCAGTCGCACTTTGCCGAATCCGCACACTCCAGCAGCGAAGTCGGTTGTCTCGACTGCCACTCTCCGCATCACGCAAAAGAGAAGGAGCACATGCTGGTGCAAAGCCAGCCACAGCTGTGCTACGGCTGCCACACGGCAGCGAAGGCAGACTTTGCCAAGCCCTATCACCATCGCGTGGAGGAAGGCCTTGTTCAGTGCAACGACTGCCACAATCCTCACGGCACGGCCACTCTGAGACAAGTGGAGAACCAACCCAGTGGCGATGCGGTCTGTTACAAGTGCCACGTCGACAAGCAGGGGCCTTTTGTCTACGAGCATGTGCCGGTCAAAACCGAAGGATGCAGCAGCTGCCACACGCCGCACGGCTCAACCAATCCGCGGCTGCTCAAGGTGAGCGTGGTTAACATGCTATGCCTGCAATGCCACACCTTCCCGACCGCCAGTCCGGCCGGGCCCGTACACAACCAGTCGGCCAAGTATCAGGCCTGCACCATGTGCCACAACCAGATTCACGGTTCGAATTTCAGCGATGTCTTCTTCAAATGAGGGAATATCGATGGGGTCGCTAAACAAAACCGATTTACAGCCAGTGGGTTTCTTCAGGTCTAGTTTCGCCACACTGGCCGGCAATCTGCGATTGCCCTTGCGGGGCATTGCGTTGCTTGCTGCACTGCTGGGTGGGGTTCTGATGCTGCCGCGCATTATGGTGGCGCAATCTTACTGCTCAGGCGCAGGGCCGGGAGTTGAGCCGGAAGGCATCGTAAGCGGCGACTACAGGATGCATTCGGCCGCGGAGGCTGGATATCGCTCCAGCAATCTCACTGGCGCGGGCACCATGTACGATACGCTGGTGGATCTTCCGACTGGTCCGCGCGTTCTTGAGCAAAGCCTTTCCATGCAGTCTCTCGATCACCACGGTTTGCTCTTCGATAGCCTGAACCTTACCAGTTGCGGCTGGGGAGGAGATCCCAACAACGCGTTGCGGCTGCGAACCGATAAGAACAAATGGTACGACTTTCAAGCGAGCTTCCGCCGGGATCATAACTTCTTCGATTACGACTTGCTGTCCAATCCCTTGAATCCTTCGACTTCCACCCCGGCGATTGCGGTGGATAATTCACCGCACCAGTTCGATACTATGCGGCGCATGACCGATATTGACCTGACGCTGCTGCCTCAGGCCGTCGTCACGCTGCGGCTGGGGTTCTCGCACAACGACATGACCGGTTCGGTATACGACAGCATTCATGAGGGTACGGATGCCCTCCTGCTGCAGCCGTGGAATACGAGCATGAACTACTACCGCATAGGAGCGGATTGGAAGATTGCGCCTCGCACCGTCATCAGCTACGACGAAATTCTCAGCTATTACCGTGGTGACACAGATACGCAGCTCGCGTCGTTTGCCCCCGCGCTGCTTTCGAACGGAACTCCGGTGGAGTTGGGCCTCTCGATCGACACGGCGAACAGAGAACCCTGCGGATTGGCCAAAGGAACCAGCACTCTGATTTCGAACGGGATACTCACCAACAGCACGTGCAGCGGTTATTTCAGCTACCTGCGCGACCAGCGCATACGCACCTCCACGCCTACGGAGCGGCTCAGTTTTCGCAGCAATTATTTTTCGCGCGTGGAACTGACGGGGTCATTCGCTTACAGCGATGCCGAAATGAGCACGCCTCTCGACGAGTTATTCAACGGCCTGATTACCCGCACCAGCACCCGTTCTTTCGACGGAACCGGCATTGCCAACGCCAGCCGCATCTCGGATACGGCTGATTTTGGCGCGACCGTTCGATTGACCAGCCATCTCCGAGTGATCGAAAGATTCTATTTCTGGGCCTTCCGCATTCCGCAGGATGGGAACTTCAGCGAGACGGACAGCGACTGCACCAATACCAAGAATTGCACCCTGCTCACGCCGCTCAGCGGCACCGCTCCGACCATAACGCCCACGTTGGCAATTTCGTCTTTCAATCAGACATGGAAGCGTAACCAGACCGAACTTGCGTGGGATATTTCGAAGAAGGTGGGCGCCCGCATTGGCTATCGCTACGGCGACCAGGTCTTCAACGACTTCGCCAATTTCACGGCGAGCGGAGAAAACAGCATCACTGTGCACGAGCAGACCGCTCTGGCGGGAATCTGGGCGCGGCCTATGCACAACCTGCGCTTCAACTTCGACGCCGAGCGCGTAAATTACGATAATGTGATTGTTCCCATCGCTCCGCGGCAGGAGTCGCGTTATCGCATTCAGGCGGGGTACAACCCCCGGCCCTGGGTCCTGGTGGGAGGTTCCATGAATCTTCTGGAGGATGCGAACGCTTATTCTCTAACGAACTACGTTGGTCATACTCGCAATTACGGACTGACTGCCTCACTAAACCCGCGCTCCACTCTCGGATTCGATTTGGCTTACAACTACAACGACATAATCCAGAACGCGTTCGTCTGCTTTGCCGATACTCCGCCCACTGGAACGACGTTGCCGTTCGTAAGCTCATCTACTGTCTGCCCCGGACCTACCCCGCTCCCCCCGTCCAATCCATTGCTAAATTATTCGGAGTACACAAATCACACGCAGTTCGGCATGGCAACGGTGCGCTTCCGTTTCGACAAACACACCATGGTGAATGCCGGGGGTAGCATCACAAACGTCGATGGCAGCTTCCCGCAATTCAACATCCTTCAGCCTCTTGGCCCCGCGCAATACAAGTACTACCAGCCCATGGCCCTGCTCACTGTGGATTTGGGACATAAAATGGCCTGGAACAGCGGCTGGAATTATTACCAATATGGTGAAGCATCGTTCATTGGCCCGACTGCGCCCCGTTATTTTCACGCAAATAACGTCACCGAATCGCTGCGGTATGCGTTTTGAGAGGTGATTAGCTTATCGGTAAGTCTGGATGTTGGCGCAGAAGCGGCGCTGAAGCTCCACGCGCGATCGTCAAATTACCGAATCAGTCGGCCGGCTCGCAGGGCGGATCGCAGGCCTCAGCCTCCCGTTCCGGTTGTTCTTCCAACAAACGCCGCAATTCGGCGCGCGTCTGGACAACCAG
This sequence comes from Candidatus Sulfotelmatobacter sp., assembly GCA_030039165.1. Taxonomy (GTDB): domain Bacteria; phylum Acidobacteriota; class Terriglobia; order Terriglobales; family Acidobacteriaceae; genus Sulfotelmatobacter. The sequence continues at coordinate 19,074 of JASHQM010000110.1, forward strand.
CGCCTCAGCGAATTGCCGCGCCGAGTGCTGGCGTTCTGCGGATAGATCTTTCACCCGCATATTCAGGAGGGGGATATCGTCTTCAAAGCGGCGCAGAGTTTCCTGCACGCGCGTGATGCGGTAGGAGGTGGGAAGCATGGCGTCTCCGTATCAAAACAGATTGCCATGTTCGAGGCCGGACGCAAGTGGCAAGGCGAATACCTGTGCCGTCAGTCGCCATTGGTTCGGTCAAAGTTTTTATTGGACAGGCTATTGGACAGTTTCTGAGCTGTGACTGGGTGGCAAATCATGAGACACGTGCGCTTGTTTCTCGATCTGCTCGCCGAGCCATTTCTCCAGTTGACCCTGTGAACTTTCCGGAAGGTGAAGAAAGCGGAGTCCGACGTGGCCCTTGATATCGGCCCAGGCTACAACTGTTTCCAGGTCGAAAACGAGATCGCTGTCGGGTAGCGTGAATTTCACTCGAGGGCTGGCGTTTTTCGGCAAAGCCTGATGCAGCATCAGGGCCATGCCACCTTCGCTGATGTTGGTGCTGGTACCGCTGATTTCCTTATCCTCCAGCACGACCTTGACCAGCATCTTCGCTGGTTGACGATAGTAGCGGCGCCTTTCGCGTTCCATAAAGCTCAGCGCCGCGTGAAAGCAGCGCGCAGCATTTAGAATACTCACCGGTTTTTGTAGCACGAAATTCACGCCCATGCCAAACGCTTCCTGCGTAGTAGTGTGCTTGCCGTTGAGAACGGCGAAGGTCACCGAATTTCTATTGCTTGGCGTAGCGCGCAGTCCTTGCAAAACGGCTAGCCCTCCGGGCAAATCGTCGCAGTCGACGATGACAGCATCGAACTTTTCGGCGATGAGAATTTCGTGCGCTTTTTTCGCCTCCTGACAGATTTCGACCGCAATCGACAGCTTTTCGAGCGTTGGCCGGATGATGCGGACCGTATCGACGTCGCGGCAGAGCAGGAGAGATTCCAGCATCATGCCTGGATTGTAATATTGATTTTCAGAGGTCGAAAGTGACGAAGGTGCTGGGTAAAATCAGTTCCCAGTTGCCAGTCTCGGAGCCTTAGTGCGACAAGAACAGTTCAGGCCGCGGTGAGATTGCATGTCTCTCGCACATCTATCTCTTGGGTCCAACGTCGGCGACCGCGAAGCGCATCTGCGGGAGGCCCTGAGCCAGTTGGCATCTGTCGGACGCGTACTCGCGCTTTCGTGTTTTTATGAAACTGAGCCCCTCGAATTTACGGCCCAGCCGTGGTTTCTGAACTGCGCCCTTACGCTGGAGACGCAGATGACTCCACACAAGTTGATGACATCCGTTCTTCAGATCGAAAAACAGATGGGGCGCGAGCGCGTTCAAAAGAAAGGCCCGCGCTCGATTGATATCGACATTCTGCTATTCGATAACCGGATCATCGAGTCCGAGCGGCTGAAGGTTCCTCACGCCGCAATGCACATGCGGCGTTTTGTTCTCCAGCCGTTGGCGGAGATTGCTCCGGATGTCTTGCATCCGCTGTTAAAGAAAACAATTGGCGAGCTGCGAGATTCGCTTCCACAGGGCCAAGTTGTGAAGAAGGTAACCTCGATTGATGCCGACCAATGGAAACGTTCCTGGTCCACGGCGCGCAAGGACAAATGATAACTACATGATAACTGGTTAAAGACTGGGATCAAGGCATGATGATGCGGCTGCCCTCCTCCTGTGGCGCCATAATTACTGATTTGCACTCGGGAAATTGCTCCCTAAGAAAATCGATCAATGCCCGCGACTTGGGACGGCCCGAAGTACGCCCATATGCCATCCGCAGCAGGAAAACCAGCGCCTTGAGCACGTCGGACTCCTTCAGTGTGCTGTGGCCGAGTCGCTTCTGTTCGGCTTCGCGGTACTCCTTCAGCATTTCCTGCAGCTGCCTAGCCACCGCGTGTTGAGCGGCGCTGGTCAGCGGCTGCTCATAGTGCAAGCCGGAGCTCGCCAACCGCTCATAGCTCGTGCACATGGCCGAAAGCGCGGAAATCAGATCCCGATCGTTGAGTGAACGATCGGCCTGCGCCGCTTTGAGCAGCGCATAGCTGAGCCCCGTAAGCAGGTGTTCACGCTCGTAGGTAAACTGCTCGGAAACGTCTACCTGGAGGAACAACGCTTCGCGGTCGACCTCCGAAGCCAGCCGGGGCTTTTCGTGCGCTCTTGCCTGCTGTAGATAAGGACATTCGCTCGGGCAATCGAGAGTGACTTCACGCTGCTCGCCGCAACATTGCGTGCAGATGCGCCCGTGAATGGCTGGGCAGAAACGTTTTTCCTTGCGAATTTCGCAGATGGTGCAGCTCAACTGGCGTCTCCCTCTTCGACATTATGCATCGACCGGCGATTGCTGGTCTGTCTTGGCCCGCATTTGAGCCATTTTGGGAAGGCGGATGGCAAAAAAGCGTGTAAAAATGAGCTCTCGGGCGTATTATCTCTCTGGAACCCGCGTAAAATAAGGTGTTTTCCACAGGCGCACTGATATAAGATTCAGTCGGCCTTGTATTCAATTCAATTTATTTCCTAGGAGGCAACATGGCAGCAGGTTTAACTAAGACGCAGCTCGTCCGTCATCTGGCGGAAAAAACCGAAATTCCCAACAAGACCGCGGCAGCATTTCTGGAAGAACTCGCTGACGTCGCAGTGAAAGAAACAAAAAAGAATGGCGTCTTTGTAGTGCCCGGACTTGGTCGCCTGGTGAAGGCGCATCGCAAAGCCCGCATCGGACGCAATCCGCAGACGGGCGAGCCGATTCAAATCAAAGCCAAGACGGTCGTGAAGTTCCGCGTTGCGAAAGCAGCGAAGGACGCGATCGCACCGAAGAAGTAGATCCGGATTTTGAATTGCCTTATCGGGGCCGGCGCAAGCCGGCCTTTGTTTTTGATTGCCATTCGCAATTTCTAATAACCGCGATCACCGGCTGCCCGATTCCCTCAATTTGTTTTCTTCCGAAGCGCCCAAAGCAGGACCGCGCCTGTGGCAACCGCAGCGATCCCCACGCCGGCGCGCTTCATGGATTGTTTGACTTCCTGCTTATTGCGGCTGGTCAAAGCAGATTCGGGATAGCCGTCGCCATCCTGCAATTGCTCATCATTCAGCGCCGTTTGCAGAACTTCGGCCAGATGTAGCGCCTGGCGTTCCGATCCCTGAGCAATCTGCTCGCGGCAACTGAAACCGTCGGCGATGATGAGCCAGTCGGGCGGCGCTGTGCGGACTGCGGGCATGAGCTCAAGTTCGCCTATCGCAATGGAAATGTCATATTTATCGCGTTCAAAACCGAACGAACCCGCCATGCCGCAGCATCCGGGCGCGGGAACGGCGAACTCGATCCCGATGCGGCGAAGGATGGATTCTTCGGCGGTCATGCCCAAGACCGATTTTTGGTGGCAGTGTCCGTGGAGCAGCGCCTTGCGGTTGAAGCGCGGCAGTGGAAAATCTTTAGCGTGGGCTTCGAGGAATTCGCTCAGAAGAAAAGTCTGGCACGAAAGGGCCTGAGCGCGTGCGTCGTGGGGAAAGAGATTGATAAGTTCGTCGCGGAAGACGGCAACGCAGCTGGGCTCGAGTCCGACGACGGGGATGCCGGCTTCGATCTCGGGCTGAAGCGTGTCAAGAATTTGAAGCAGCAGGGATTCGGCGCGATCCAACATGCCATGGTCGTAGAGAGGTCGTCCGCAGCAAAGGTAAGGTTTGGGAACTCGGACATGAAAGCCTGCGGCCTCGAGGACTTCGGTGGCGGCGCGGGCGATGCTGGGGCGAAAGTAGTTCGTGAACGTATCAGGCCAGAGAAGCACAGGGCGACTCTGTTCAGGAGTGGGACATGGGCTTCCGAATGCCGCGGAGCGTTGCTCCGGACCCCTCGACTCCGCTCGGGGCAAGCTCTCGAGGGCAGCCGTCCCCGCATGGTCTGTTTTTGCACGCGTCCGGAAGAACCAGTCTTTGAAGGTTTCCGAAGCGAAGGCGGGGATAGAGCGTTCGAGCGGGATTCCGGCTAGCACTTTGGAGATTGCGCGCAGTATGGGCAGTTGCGTCGTCAGGTTCACGAGTCCGGGCACTTTCGACGCCACTCGCGCCCAGATATCGATGTTGCCGAAGGCGTACTCGCTGAGTGGCCGTGCACGGCCCTTATAATAATGAGAGAGAAATTCGGATTTGTACGTTGCAACATCGACGCCGACGGGACAGTCGCTCTTACACCCTTTGCACGCCAGGCACAGATCGAGAGATTTTTTCACTTCTTCACTGCGCCATCCGTCGCGAATCACCTCGCCTTGTGTCATTTCCCAGAGCAAATGCGCGCGCCCGCGGGTGGAGTGTTCCTCTTCTCTTGTGGCGCGGTAGCTGGGGCACATCACGCCGCCTTCCGAGTGCCGGCATTTCCCCACGCCCACGCAGCGCAATGTGGCATCAGCCATGCTGCCGTGATCGGCTTCAAACTTAAAATGAGTTTCCGGTTCCCACGGGGCGTAGTTGGCGCCCAGACGGAGATTCTCATCAAGTTTGTAAGGCTCAATCAGTTTGCCGGGATTCATCTTCCACGTGGGATCCCACGCCGATTTAAACTCACGAAATGCTTGCATTAATTCCGGTCCGAACATTTTCGGCAACAGTTCGCCGCGCGATTGTCCGTCGCCATGCTCGCCGGAAATTGATCCGCCGTAGCTTATGACAAGATCGGCGGCTTCTTCCATGAATTTGCGGAATTTGGCGATGCCCTCTTTAGATTGCAGATCGAAGTTGATACGAGTGTGAACGCAGCCGTGGCCGAAGTGTCCGTAGAGCGAGCCTTTGTAGCCGTAGGCGGCGAACATCTTGCGCAAGTCGCGGAGGTACCTGCCAAGTGTTTCGGGAGCCACCGCTGCATCTTCCCAGCCTTCCCAGTTGATGGGCTCGCCAACAACATGTGAGGTTGCACCTAGAGCGGATTCGCGAACTTCCCACACGCGCTTCATCTGCTGCTTGCCGGTGTAGAGGCGCATCTGCGGAGGGTTGGGGCTTCGGCCCAGAGCGTCCATCAATCCCCGCGCCTGGGATTCGGCATCGGTTGCGCTCCACGACCCGAATTCGACCATCAGCCATCCGCCTCCGTCGGGAAGAAGAGCGAGGCCTTCGGAATTAATTTTCTTCAGCCGCGTGTAGTGCACGAGAAGATCATCGAAGCCTTCGAGCCCGATGGGCTTGTGCGTCATGATTTCCGGAACGTGATCGGCGCACTGGTAAACGTCAGGATATGAGAGAACCAGTAACACGCGCTCAGGCGGACTCTGCACCAGCCGACAGGTGGCTTCAAGAATCGTGACGCATGTTCCCTCGGAGCCGACGAGCGCGCGGGCAATATGGAAACCGTTTTCCGGCAGAAGATGATTCAGGTTATAACCGGAGACGCGGCGTGGAATGTTGGGAAACTGCTTGCGAACAAGGTCGCCGTATTTATCGGCGATCGACTTCAGCTTAGAGTAGATTTCGCCGCGGCGCGCGGGTTGTTCAGCAATGCCCTCGAGTTCGGTGGTCGATGTCAGCCCCACCCTTAGGCGCGCGCCGTCGTAGGTGAGAACATCCAGCTCTTCGATGTTGTCGTCGGTCTTGCCAGCCATCACCGAATGCACGCCGCAGGAGTTGTTTCCAATCATGCCGCCTAACGTGCAGCGACCGTGCGTGGCGGGATCGGGGGCGAAAGTTAAGTGGTGTTTCTCGGCTGCGGCACGCAAATGGTCGAGCACGACTCCAGGTTGCACGCGCGCGATGCGGTGCTCAGGATCGATTTCCAGAATCGCATTCATGTACTTCGAAAAGTCCAGCACGACCGCGACGTTGCAGCATTGTCCGGCAAGCGATGTACCGGCCCCGCGGCAGAGCAGCGGCGCACCGAATTCGCGGCAGAGCGCGACCGTCGCCTCTACGTCATCGTTGTCGTGCGGAATGGCAACGCCAATAGGGACCTGCCGATAGTTGGAGCCATCAGTAGCGTAGAGGGCGCGGGCGCTGTTGTCGAAGCGCACTTCGCCTTGTATTTCAGCGCGGAGCGCAGCGGCGAGACCTTCCGCATCGACGCTTGTCATTTTCGCTTTCCGCGTACGCTCGGCGAATGCGTCTGCCATGCCGCGCGAGTATATCTCAGATTGGGAGAAGCAGGATTAGGGCGAGATGAAAAATTCCAGCCGGCAAATCGTTCTGGTAACTGGCACGACTTGAGTTAGCTCCACGGGCGCGTCATGTAATCCGCCATGGTGAGGCCCAAAAGCAGCAGCAAGAAAAACAATGACGTGAGTATCACGGCCTTGATAAATTTTTCCCCGGCGCGCCAGACGTGCATAAAAAACAGCGCCACCAGCGTAGCTTTGATCGCTGCGATAACCAGTGCGACTACCGAATTGAACGGGCCAAGCTCAAGGAAAGCCACACGATACGTGACATAAGTCAGCAGGAGCAGCGTGGCCCAAACGCCAAAATAAAGCTTTAGCGGCGACGATTTTGAATGCGCGGAAACCGAATGATCAGCCATCGTAAGCCTCACGGGTGCCGGTCGATCAAATACAGCAAAGGAAAAAGAAAAATCCAGATGATATCGACGAAATGCCAGTAAAGCCCGCCGATTTCGACCGGCGTATGGTAGGCAGGCGTGAACCTTCCCCCCCACGCCATTAACAGAAGCCAGGAAAATATGCCGAGACCGACAATCATGTGCAGCGCGTGGATGCCGGTCATCAGAAAATAGAGAGAAAAATAAATCTGCGCGTGGCGCGGGTTGGCATATTCGCCGGGATGGCCGGGAACGGGCACATTCTCGAAGCTGAATGAGGGTCCGGGTACGTGGTGTTCTTCAAACTTTTGATAATATTCGTAGCCTTTAATGCCGAGAAAAGCGAGCCCGAAGAGCATGGTCACGCACAACATGGCAAGCAATAAAGCGCGCCGTGCGGTTTGCGCCGCCCAGACAGCAAGGACGACCGTCAAGCTGCTGCAGATCAACACCGCTGTGTTAGCAGCCCCGAGTGTCGCGTCGATCGATTTGCTGGCCGCGCCGAAATCTCCGAAATACCAGTGGCGGTAAAGCAGATAGGCACAGAACATGCCGCCAAAGAACATGATTTCCGTTCCCAGAAAAACCCACATGCCCAGGCTGGCTGCGTTGCGCTGCTGCTCCGGCTCCGCGAAGTGATGCAGCAACTCGGGGTGCTGCTCCTCTTCGTGATGCAATCCCATTATTGTGGTTTCAGCCAACTGGGACCTCCAACGCCTGCGGCGGCGCGTCCAGTTCTTCGTAGTTGTAGGCTTCCCAGGTCACGACCGGTTCCTCTTTGAAGTTGTCAGTTGGCGGCGGCGATGAAGTTTTCCACTCCAGGCCTGCGGCATTCCACGGATTGTCCGAGGCTGGCTTCCCATAGCGCATCGACCACAGCAGGTAAATCATTGGCAACAGATATCCCACGCCAAGAACTGTTGCTCCCGCAGTCGATAAAACATTGAGCACCTGGAACTCGGGCATGTGACTATAATCCCAATAGCGTCGCGGCATGCCCATGTAGCCAAGTACGAATTGGGGAAAGAAGGTGAGATTGAAACCGAGGAAAACGATGAGTGCAGCCAAGCGAGCCCAGCCCTCGGGATAGAGCTTGCCGGAGATTTTCGGCCACCAGAAATGAATTCCGCCTAGATAGCCCATTACCGCCCCGCCGACCATGATGTAGTGAAAGTGGGCGACCACAAAATATGTGTCCGTGACGTGGACGTTGATGCCGAGGGCTGCGAGAAACAAGCCCGTGAGGCCACCGATCGTGAACAGCCCGAGAAATCCGAAGGCGTAGAGCATGGGCGCATCGTAGTGAATGGAACCCTTATAGAGCGTGGCGGTCCAGTTGAAAACTTTAATGGCGGACGGAACCGCAACCGCGTAACTCAAGAAAGAAAACACCAAGCCAGCATAAACGGACATACCGGCCACAAACATGTGGTGTGCCCACACCAAGAAACCGAAGACGGCGATGGCGATAGAAGAAAAGGCAACAAAGCTGTAACCGAAAATTCGCTTGCGCGAGAAACAGGGAATAATTTCGGTGACCACACCCATCGACGGCAATATCATGATATAGACCGCAGGATGGGAGTAGAACCAGAACAAGTGCTGGAAGAGCAACGGGTCTCCGCCCAGGCGGGGATCAAAGATTCCCAGATGCAGGGCGCGCTCGCACGCAACCAGAACGATAGTGATGGCAATCACTGGAGTCCCGAGAAGCTGGATAATGCTGGTCGCATAGTGCGCCCAGATAAACAGGGGCAGGCGCGACCACGTCATGCCTGGAGCACGCATGCGGTGAATGGTGACAACAAAGTTCAGCCCGGTTAGAATGGAAGAGAATCCGGCGATAAAAATCGCGATTCCGGCTTCCACAAATTTCGTATTGGTGTAATTGGTGCTGAAGGGAACATAGAAAGTCCAGCCGGTATCGACGCCGCCGGTCATCATGCAGTGCAGCATGATCACGCCCCCGATGATGTAGAGATACCAGCTCAGCAGGTTGATGCGCGGAAACGCGAGGTCTTTCGCGCCGATCATCATGGGCACCAGGAAATTGCCCAGCACGGCGGGAATCGACGGAATCAGGAAAAAGAAAACCATCACCATACCATGCTGCGTGAAAAGTTTGTTGTAAGTATCGGCCTGCACCAAATCGCCGGCAGGAGTGAGCAGTTCGAGGCGGATCAGCAGCGCGAAGAAGCCTCCGATAAAGAAAAAGAACGTGATAGAAATCAGATAAAGCAGGGCAATTCGCTTGTGGTCCGTAGTCAATAACCACGACCACATGCCGTATACCTTGTTGAGGTAGGTTTCACGTTCGAATTGCTGCTGCGGAACTACATTCGTCGCACTCATTGCTGCACCTGATTTCCATTAGGTTGCGCGGCTGAAGATACGCTGCCTTCGCTGGCCGACACTGCGCTGGGCATAGCGTTAGCGCCTATCCTTGTGCCGGCGGTCGAAATCGATTTAATGTACGCCACCAGTGCATTCACCTGTTCTTCAGTGACCAGACCCTGAAATGTGGGCATAATGGGTTGAAATCCCCTCACCCGCTTCGAGCCGGGATCGAGAATGGATTCGCGCAGATAATTTTCATCCACCGTCAAGGTTCGCCCGTCCGCCAATTCCACCGGCTTCCCGAAAACTCCCTGTAGATTGGGGCCGCGACCTGGCATATCGCTGCGATGGCAACTGGAACAACCGAGTTCGGCAAACATCTTCTCGCCGGTCGCGGAGAGCGGGCCATTTGGACTGCCGTTAACCCAGGCTTCGTATTGGGCCGGCTCGAGCACCACAATCGATCCCACCATTCCGGAATGCTGCGTGCCACAATATTCGGCGCAGAAAAGATGATAGGTGCCGGGTTTGGTGGCATGAAACCATTCCACCGTATAGCGGCCAGGAAGCACGTCCTGCTTGATACGGAATGCGGGCACAAAGAAACTGTGGATCACATCCTGCGAAGTCATGATGAGTTTGACGTCACGACCTACCGGAACGTGAAGCTCGTTGATTTCACGCTGCCCTTCCGCGTGCTCTACCTTCCACATCCATTGCTTGGCGACGACGTAGACCTCGGTCGCGTCGGTGGGCGGAGTTCGTTCCTGGAAGTAAACGACGGCGCCCCAGGCGAAGATGACCATGAAAACCAGAAATGGAATCACGCTCCACGTGATTTCGAGAGCGTTCGAGCCCTCGATCTGTTCCGCACGAACACCTGGACGGCTGCGGAAGCGCGCCGCAAAATAAATCACCAGCGCGCAAATCAGCAGGGCCATCATGCCGGCGACGATGAGCAGGAAAATATATAGCGCGTCCACGCGGTGCGCTATAGTCGAGGCCGACTCCGGCCACAGTGGAAAATTATTGAGCATACCGGGTCTTCGTTTCCCTTTTCCTGATCGCCGCGCGGTCAAGCCGCCAGAGAATCAAGAGCAAACCGCCGATCAGCAGAATTGTCGCAGCTGCGGCGAGTCGCAGAATGTTGGCAACCATCGCTCCGTATTTCCCTGTCTGCGGATCGTAGTGGTAGCAGAAGAGCAAAACGGCGTCGACAGCGTTGCCTATTCTGGCCTGCGATGCCTCGACCAAACTGAGGCGCAGATCTTTCGGCGGAAAATCGACGCCGTATAAATATCGTGAAATGTGGCCTTGCGGCGTCAGCACCATGATGGCGGTGGCGTGAGCAAACTGATTCGTCTTCTCGTCGAAGTGATATTGAAATCCCACAGCTTTCGTAAGGGCATTGATGGACTCCGGTGAGCCGGTCAAGAAATGCCAGCCGGAAGCGGCGTTCCGGCGGCCGTAGCGGCCAACGTAGTCCTGCTTCTTAGCAGCCGCAATTTCAGGCGTCTCGCGGGGATCGAAGCTCACCGTGATCACGTCAAACTGTTTGCCCAGATCGAACTTGATCAAGCGCATCGCGCTGGCGAGTCCCGCGAGTTCCTGGCCGCACAACATGGTGCAGTTGTAATAGACGAGGTTGAGGATCATCGGCTTGCGATTGAAGTAATCGCCTAATTTAACGTTCTTTCCGGTTTCGTCGCGGAATGTGAGATTAGGCGGTACTTGGGCGTCGAGGCGCTGTTCGATTCCGACATTTTCGAGCCTTGGAGGACGCGTGTTGGCCGGCGGAGACATAATCCCGTTGTTCATCTGCGCCGAAGCGTGGCCGACGAGCAGCGCGAGTATCAGGAGGGCGCCCGCAGAGTAAATCGAATTGTGTTTCTGACTGCTCACTTCCTTGGCCCTCGTTCCTTTCTCGCCTGTCGCGGCTAAAGCCCGACGGTTTAGTGCGTCTTTCCGGCACGGCTGAAAGCCGTGCCCTTCCCGCTCCCTCTGGCCTCTGCCTCATTGACCGCATCATGCGGAACATTGGGCTGCGGTCGGAGCGGCAGACCCCGCTGCACAAGTAGATCCATCGCGCGCTCAATCGGGATGTGCAACGTCCCAGCCTTCTGGTCAATCCAGCCATAGGTGTAGAGTTGGTCTTGTTCGCGGGTGAGAATTCCATTCAATTGGCTGCGTTCATCCTCTTCCAGTCGTGGGCTCGGGAAAGCAGTCTGCGGGTAACCGCGAGTGACGTGGCGCGTATCTTCAGGAACATGACTGATAAGCGGACTCACGGGAGGCTGCAAAGCCTTCTCGCGACGATCAAGATAATTAAACACGCCTCGCAGAATGAAGAGTGAGATGACTATTGCCACGCCGAGGATCACGAGAAAGGACACGATAGCGGAGGGCGTCAGATCCCGGCGTTCAAAACTGCCGTGTGCCATTTTCTCGGGTTTGCCGATGTCGCTCATCAATTCTTCGATCTCAATGTTTCGCTTGTTCGTTTCTCGTCGTATGATTCACTCCTAATCCTCAGCCGTGCTTTGCCTCCAGGACCTCTCCAGCCGTGGCATCATACGCTGGCAGCAATGGCAGCGAGGCCAGGTTGCGGAAGTAAAAGGCCATCCAAACGCAGCCCAGCGCGCACGTTACAACAATATCGGCCAAGGTGAAGCGCAAAGTCTTGGAGAAATTCGGCTCGATGATCCAGAACAAGTCCAGCCAGCGCATGAACAGCAGCCAAATGGCCAGCCAGACCAGTTTGCGAATGTTCCGTTTGAAGGGACGCGACAGCAGAATCGCGAAAGGAACCACAAAATGAAACAGAGCGAGAATTAGCCCGATCCATCCCCAGCCCCCACTCAGCCGTTTTAAATAAAAGGTGATCTCGTTTGGCAGGTTTCCCGCCCAGATAATCAGCCACTGCGAGAACGAGAAATACGCCCACACCATGATGAAGGTGAGCATCCATTTGCCGTGATCGTGCACAAACTCGGGCCTAAGCATTTCTGACATGGGTTTGCATCTGTACAGGATGCTTTCCACAAAGACGGCAAAGCACATTGCTGAGAGCAGTTCGCCGATCAAGATAATTAATCCGAAAATGGTTGAAATCCATGTGGGGTCGAATGACATGAGCCAGTCGATCGAAGCAAATGCAATGGTGAACGCGTAAAGAATCAACCCCGGCCCGCTGACGCGTTTGAACCGCTCGGTATTGTCCCTTGTGTTGGCCGAGTCCGCCTCTTTCGACCACCTGGACAGCAGGAACGACAGAACGTTCCAGATGGCAAAGTAGATAATCGCGCGGATCAGAAAGCCGCGGAAGTTGAGATAGCTCGCAGTCACAAAGGTGTTCTTCGCCAAGTGCTCGCGGATGTGCTGGTCGTTAACGGACGCGAGCGGCATCGCCCATGGGTAAATACGGCCCTGCGCGACGGCGATCAAAATCGGGACGAAGAGCAGGGTGAGGATGGGCAACGTCCGCATAGCCGCACCTTGCAGTCGCCGGATCACCACACCCCAGCCTCCACCGGTGAGATGGCGGATCATGATGATGGCCATCGAACCTAAGGCCACGCCGAGCCAGTCCATGAATGCGAGCAGATAGGCACGGTAAAACTCATCGGGCCGCCAGATTGCCAGCAAGATCGCGATGATGGCGAGCACGGCTCCGGCAATCGCCATCCAGCGCGCGAGTGTCTTTACCACCGGCGGAGGCGTCAGGTCGAGATGATTGGTTGACGGGCTCATTTCTATTTCTGTTCCTCGGCCTGCCGAGCCGTAGCCGATTCAATTACAGGCAAGGTCGCGCCTGATCCTAACTGCAATCTTGGCGGCTGCGAAGGCACAGCTTGTCCCGCGGGCACGTCGGCCGCAGTGGCATTCTGGCTCAATTGCAGCGCGCGAATGTAGGCCACAATCTTCCACCGGTCCTCTGGTTCGATTTGCGAGCGGTAATCCGGCATAATGCCGAAGCCATTCGTCATTACGTCGAAAAAATATCCTAAAGGAGCATTTCGCAGGCGCGGGATATGATAGGAAGGCGGCTTGCGTGAAAAACCGCGAGAAGGCACGAAGCCATTGCCATCGCCCAGCAGCGAGTGGCATGGCGAGCAATAAATGTTGAAGCGCTCGCGTCCGCGCTCAAGAACGTCTTTGGTAACAGGGAACGGCATGTAGTCTCCCAGAGTCCCGCCAATCCTGCCCGTATAAAAGTAGGTGTCCGCTCGTAACTGGCCACGGGCGACTGTCCCTTCCACCAGCGGTCTTTCCGATCTCTGATCGGAGAAGAACGCGCTACGCTCAAACGGATTCTGCTTTGGTTGCACGTGCATATCGAGGCGGCACCCGGAGAAAAGAGCGATAGCAGTCAGAGAGAGTGCGAGGACAGCAATAGCCACATTCCTGCCTTTGCGCGCACAGCACCGGTATGCGCCACTCAGCTGGCAATGCGCAAGGATGTGACACCCGCTGTCCCCACGCGCGCTTTGGCGGAGGCTCTGCATCAGCTGGGCACCTCCGAAATGGAACGCGGCTGCAAGCTTTCGAGAAATCTGCGCGTTTCGGCTGGGCTGTATTTGGGATCGGTCGAAAACACGATCAAAAAGAACCGGTCCTTCGAAGCCATTGCGAACCGCGGAACGTTGAACACCGGGTGATACGGCATGGGCAGGCCATTTAGCGCCAACATGCCAAGCAGGGCGGAGATTCCGCCGAAGAGAATGGTTAACTCGAAAGTGATGACAATAAACGCAGGCCAGGAGTGATATGGCCTGCCCCCAACGTTAATGGGATAGCCGATCACCGAGCACCACCACTGCAACAGGTAGCCGCTAAGCCCCCCGATAATTCCGCCAATCAGCACCACCAGCGCCACAGCATCATGGTGAAAACCAATCTCCTCAGCCAGGCCTTCGATCGGAAATGGGCTATAGGCATCGATTTTCCTGTAGCCGGCCTGGTATGTGCGGCGGGCGGCTTCCAGCAAAGCCGTGGGCGTGTCGAATTCCGCCATGACGCCGTAGATGGGATCGCGTCTCATTTACTCCGCCGCCTCCGAAGCTGTGCCCTCCGCCTGCGGCAAGAGCGTTCGTATTTCGAAGATGGAAATCATGGGGAGCAAGCGGCAGAACAAGAACATGGCAGCAAGAAACATTCCGATGGTGCCGATGAATGTCATCCAGTCCCAGCGCGTCGGGTAGTACATGCCCCAGGAAGAATTCAGGAAGTCACGATGCAAGCTGACGACAACAATGATGAATCGTTCCAGCCACATGCCGGTAAGAATCACGGTTGAGACCAGAAAGAGCAGCACCGGGCTGGTTCGGAATTTGCGAATCCACAAAACCTGAGGAATAAAAATGTTGCAGGAGAGCAGCGAGTAATAGACGACAGAATAGGGACCATGCAGCCGGTTCCACAGCAGGAAAGCGTCATAACGATCGCCGCTGTACCAACCCATGAAGGCTTCCATACCGTAACCGTAAGCCACCATCAGCCCGGTCGCCAGCATGACCTTGGCAGAGTTCTGCAAGTGGCGTTCGGTGATAAAACCTTCCAGGCCATAAATTTTGCGGATGGGAATCGCTAGCATGAGCACCATGGCAAATCCGGAATAAATTGCACCCGCAACGAAATAGGGTGGGAAAATCGTAGTGTGCCACCCCGGGACAATGCCAATGGCAAAGTCGAAGCTCACCACCGTATGAACTGACAGGACAAGCGGAGTCGCCAGACCGGCCAGAAGCAGGTACGCCGTTTCATAGCGGTGCCAGTGCCGAGCCGAACCCCGCCATCCCATCGCCAGAATCCCATAGATCATCCGGACCCACGGCTTCACTGACCGATCGCGCAGGGTGCCAAGGTCAGGAATCAGCCCCATGAACCAAAATAAAAGCGAGATGGTTCCGTAGGTCGAGACGGCAAAAACGTCCCACATGAGCGGGCTGCGGAACTGCGGCCAAACGCCCATGGTGTTGGGATACGGAAACAACCAGTAGGCCAGCCAGGGACGGCCGACGTGAAGCAGCGGGAAAAGCCCGGCGCAAGCTACGGCAAACAGCGTCATCGCCTCAGCGAAGCGGTTGATGGAATTGCGCCACGATTGCCGCAGCAAAAGAAGAATGGCGGAGATCAGCGTGCCGGCGTGGCCGATTCCGATCCACCAGACGAAGTTGACGATGGCAAATCCCCAGCCGATGGGGATGGTCACGCCCCAGATACCGATGCCCTTCAAAAACAGGTAGCCGATGGCGTAAAGCAGCATCATCGTTAGCAGA
This sequence comes from Candidatus Sulfotelmatobacter sp., assembly GCA_030039165.1. Taxonomy (GTDB): domain Bacteria; phylum Acidobacteriota; class Terriglobia; order Terriglobales; family Acidobacteriaceae; genus Sulfotelmatobacter. Next base: position 34,225 of record JASHQM010000110.1, read on the forward strand.
AAGGCGATGCCGAAACCCACGAACCATCCATTGGACGTGGGACGGGTGAGGACGATCGAACTGATTTTTTCCGTGACCGTAGCGAAAGTATGCCCAGGCTCGATCACCGGCGC